>NZ_JABDQL010000041.1 GCF_013042245.1 Winogradskyella sp.
ACTGAAAAATTGATAGCAAATTATGTTAAGGAACAAGGTGTTGAAAAGGATTATAAAAGTTTGAAAAAGAATAATCAATTGAAATTATTTTAATGCCTCGTGGGCTTGCCCCGAGGATTATTTACTGCTATGCACGCAATAGTCACGAGTTTTGGGGTTATGGCGCAGGATTAGATTTTGAAAGAAAAATTCTCGTAAAAAAAGATGCGCCAAAATTATTTGAAGCTCTACTCAAAAAGAAAAGCTGGAAAGCACACACCATTGTAATGTCTCGAAATACAGATTGTTACCAGCCTGTAGAGAGAAAGTTTGAAATCACCAGAAAATGTCTCGAAGTCTTCTTAAAATACAAGCATCTTGTTGGTATTATTACCAAAAATAGTTTAATTCTTCGTGATTTGGATATACTTAAAGCTTTGGCAAAAGACAATCTCATCGTGGTTAATATTTCAATCACTTCACTTTCTGAAGATACAAGACGAATTTTAGAACCCAGAACAGCAACTATTAAAAAAAGGTTAGAGTCTGAAAAAATTTTGAGCGAAAATGGGATTCCTGTTAATGTGATGTTGGCACCTATAATTCCATCAATAAATAGTCATGAGATTTTGCCACTGGCAAAAAAAATTTCAGAACTAGGCGCAAAAAGTATTCCGCATACTATCGTAAGACTTAACGGTGCTATTGGCGAAATATTTACCGATTGGATTAAGAAAACCTTACCTGATAGAGCAGACAAAGTATTAAATCAAATACAAGATTGCCATGGTGGGACCCTAAATGAAAGTCGATATGGAAAGCGTATGCGTGGCGAAGGTGCCATTGCACAACAAATTAATGATATCATGAACTTAGCTAGATTAAAATACTTTAAGGGAAAAGCGATGCCTAAGCTCAATACCAATTCGCATGAAGAATATAAAGATGGGCAGCTTAAACTTTTTTAATCTACAGGTGAGAACCAGTATGGATTAGTTTGATTATTTAATTATATTTAATCACTTAATTAAATACTATGAAATTTAGACTTTTAGTGTTGTTTATCGCCGTTATTTTGTCTTCTTGTAAAGAAGAACTTAAGTCAGATACTCAAGTATTTCAAACTTCAGATTTAAATAATGCCAACACGGTTTTACTAGAAGCTGTTATGGAAGATGCCTTTACGCCACCTGTAGCTAGTCGTATGTATGCTTACGCACACTTAGCGCATTACATAACTATACAAAGTTTACGTAAAGACAGTTTAAATTTAATAACCAACAAAATAAATGGTTTAGAGCAATTCAAAATATCAGAAAGTAAAAATCTAAATCCAGAATTGTCTGCACTTTTAGCGTTTTCAAACGTTGGAAAAAAACTAATTTATTCCGAACATTTCTTTGAAAATTTAAACGATAGTTTAATAACAAAAGCAACTCAATTAGGTCTTACTAAAACTGTTATTAAAAATTCTGAAAACTATGCTGCAAATATTTCAGCACAGCTAAGTGACTGGATTGATAAAGACATGTATACAGAAACAAGAACGTTTTCACGTTTTACAAGTACTAAAAAACCAGAAAATTGGAGAGAAACTCCACCCGACTATACCACAGGTTTAGAACCGCACTGGGATAATATTAGGACAATGGTTATTGACAGCGCAAACGTATTTAAGTATAAGCCATTACCAAAATATAGTACGGATGAAGATTCAGATTTTTATAAAATGGTCTACCAAGTTTACGAAGCTGTAAACAACAAAACGGAAGATACTGAAAAGACAGCTTGGTTTTGGGATTGTAATCCAATAATGACTGTTCATACTGGCCATATGGTAACGACGATTCATAAATTTACGCCGCCAGGACATTGGCTTAATATTGTAAACCAGGTTTCTACAAAAGAGTATTCAGATTATTACACTACAACAAAGGCATATACGCTAACCTCAATGGCAATGTTCGATGCTATAATTGCTGCATGGCATGTAAAATATAGAACAGATTTGGTACGTCCAGTAACTTATATACAAGAAAACATAGACGCAGAATGGACACCTGTTTTGCAAACACCACCGTTTCCAGAATATACAAGTGGGCATAGTGCCACATCAGCTTCTGCGGCAGAAGTTTTATCTTCTATTTATGGAGAGAACTATGCGTTTACAGATAACACACAATTACGTTTTGGATTAGAAGACCGAACCTTCAACTCTTTTAGAGAAGCTGCAAACCAAGTAAATATGAGTCGTTTTTATGGCGGAATTCATTATATACAGGGTGTAGAAGAAGGTGCTAGACAAGGACGAGAAATTGCTAATACTATTTTAAAGAAATTACGATAAAACGGTATGAAGTTTATAAAACATATAAGTTTATCACTCATTTTTATACTTTGTTTTTCATGCAAGGATGAAGCAAAAGAAGAGTCTACTCCAAAAGCATCCAAGAATTCAACAGCACCAAAAATAGATACACATTCCTTATTCACGTATTTAGAACCTTCGACAACTAATATTGATTTTAAAAATATAATTGATGAAACCGAGTCGTTCAACTTCATTCTGTATGCATATTTATATAACGGCGGAGGTGTCGCTGTAGGTGATATAAATAATGATGGACTTGACGATATTTACTTTACTGGAAATACGGCTAGCGATAAATTGTATCTCAATCAAGGAAATTTTAGATTTAAAGATATAACAGCAACGGCAAAAGTTGGTGGAGGAAAAGGTTTTAAAACTGGGGTTACAATGGTTGATATTAATAATGATGGTTTTTTAGATATCTATGTTTGTAAATCGGCAGTTTCAAATGAAGGACAGAGAAAAAATAAACTCTACATTAATAATGGGGATTTAACTTTTTCTGAAGAGGCAGAAAATTACGGCTTGGCAGATTCTGGACATTCTGTACAGGCCTATTTCTTTGATTCGGATGGAGATTCAGATTTGGATGTCTTTGTATTGAATCATACAGAAAATATGCTAGAGTCTAATATGCTCAAAGTTTCTAAAGATAAAGATGGTGTTTTGGGTATTGCAGTGCTGGATGATTATACTGGAAGAACAGACCGTTTTTATGTAAATAATGAAAATAAATTTATAGATGAATCTGAGGAAGCTGGCATTTTAAGTGATGCTTTTGGACTTAGTGCCGTTGTAGGAGATTTTAACAACGATTTTAAGCCTGATTTGTATGTGTGTAATGATTATTCAATGCCAGATAAGTTATTTATAAATCAAGGGAATAATCAATTTGAAGACGAGTTGAGTTCTTACTTCAGCAATACATCATTTTCTTCAATGGGTTCGGATTATGCAGATGTAAATAATGATGGCAATTTCGATTTAATGACATTGGACATGTCGCCAAATAAAAATGATAGGCGAAAAATGATGATAATGCCACAAAATTACAATAAGTACGAAAAAATGATGAAGTATGGCTTTGGAGCCCAATTTACAGCCAATGCTTTGCAAATTAATAGTGGATCAAATACGTTTTCAAATATTGGCTTTTTAGATAATTTGGCGCAAACAGAGTGGAGTTGGAGTGTGCTTTTAGCAGATTATGATAATGATGGTCTTAAAGATATACATATAACAAATGGCTACCTAAGAGATGTAACCAATAATGATTATGCGAGGTATAAAATGGATGAGCTTCAGAAAAAGCTCAACCAAAAACAGATTACTTTAAAACAATGGATTGAAGAGATTCCTAGTATTGCTGTACCTTCATTTCTTTTTAAAAATAAAGGCAATACCAAGTTTGAAGATGTCTCCAAAGAATGGAATAGTGGTAAACCCACATTTTCAAATGGCGCAGCGTATTCAGATTTAGATAATGATGGTTTTTTAGATATTGTAGTTAATAATATTAATGAGGTACCGTTTGTTATGAAAAATAATGGCAAGCAACAGCTTCAGAATAATTTTATTTCCTTGGATTTTGAATTTATAAAAGGTAAAAACTTTCAAGGAACAATAGGTAAATTAACACTCTCAGACGGAACAGTTTTAAAAGAACAATATAACCCGACAAGAGGCTTCTTGTCTTCATCACAACACAAACTTCATTTTGGTATAAAAGAAGGACTTACCACCCAAAGTCTCGAGATTATATGGCCAGACAAATCGATTCAGGTTATTGATAAGCCCCAGTTGAATGAATTTATAACCATCCAGTATAACCCAACTTCAAGACTTAACGAAGAGCAAGTGAGAGCTATTTATTTTGAAGATAAGTCGAGTCTACTTGGTAACAAATTTTCACATAAAGAAAATGAGTTTACAGACTTTAAGCGTGAGGCTTTGTTGCACCATAAATATAGTGAAGAAGGTCCAGCAGTAGCAATTGCAGATGTTAATGGAGACGGGTTAGAAGATGTTTATTTTGGTGGAGCAAAAGATTTTTCAGGAAAGTTATTATTGCAAAATAAAAATGGACGCTTTTCTCAAAAAGAAATCCTAGATTTTGAAGTAGACAAAACACATGAAGATACCGACGCCATTTTCTTTGATGCAAACAATGATGGAAACATAGATTTGTATGTGGTAAGCGGTGGAAATGAAAGTAGTGCAAATACAAGGAATTATTTAGACAGAATGTATTTCGGCAACGGAAAAGGTGATTTTAGTCGTGTTAGAAATGTGTTACCAGAAATTTATACCAGTGGTGCAGTTGTTAAAGTTGAAGACATAGATGGAGATGGACAACAAGATGTTTTTATTGGCTCTAGAGTTACACCAGGTCGTTATCCGATAACACCTAGAAGTTATATTCTTAAAAATGAAAATGGGCTATTTAAAGATATAACGAGTGTTTGGGCAAAACAAATATCCAATATTGGTATGGTTACCGATGCAGAGTTTGCAGATTTAGATAATGATGGAATAAAAGAATTAATTATTGCAGGCGAGTGGCTACCAATTTCAGTATTTAAATTTGAAAATGGAGCTTTTAAAAATAAAACAAAAGAATTCGGACTAGACCAAAAAGTAGGTTGGTGGAATTCGGTTACCGTAAGCGATGTCAATGGTGACGGCTACAAAGATATTGTTGCAGGAAACTTGGGTTTAAACTCAATATTTAAAGCATCTTCTTCTGAACCTGTAGAGTTGTATTACAAAGATTTTGATAATAACGGTAGTATCGATCCAGTAATTACAACTTATGCTGATGGCGTTAGCTATCCGCTTCATAACCGTGATAGAATGTTAGACCACATGGTAATGCTCAAAAAACGTTTTACACGTTATGAGCCTTATGCAAATGCTACAATCAATGATATTTTCACACCACAAGAACTACAGAATGTGAGTGTATTAAAGGCCAATCACTTTCAACACACACTCTTTGTCAATCAAAATGGAAAAGGGTTTATGGCTAAAAATCTACCAGCAGAAACACAAATCTCAGTATTAAATGATGCTATAGTTACAGACCTTAATGGAGATAATAAAGTAGATATTATCACTGGCGGAAACTTCTTTGGTACAGATGCCGAATATGGTCGATATGATGCTTCAATTGGAGCGACTTTAATCAATAGCGGGAATTCCATTTTTGAGATTTTAAAACCTCTTGAGACTGGTTTAAACATAGGAGGAAACGTTCAACATTTAAAGCAAATTAAAGTTGCAGATAAATCGCATATCTTGGTAGTTAGAAACAATGATGCCTCAAGCTTAATCAAAATAAAAAACGACTAATACTTTGTGATTTTTGAGTATAAATCTTTACTGTCTTGTATCCACAATGTTATGCAATAGAAAGAGCGGACTCACTAAAATAAAGACAATCAATAAAATAGGACTTAATAGTAATAACAAAATAATCTTTTTCATAGCATTTTTATTTGTTTTACAAATACAAATATCGGAGAGAATTTGATGTAAAATGATTACAAAATTGATTGATTACTACAGAATCTTAACCTTTTTTTGATTACATAAACTACAAAATTTCTTATATTTCAATTCTATTTTATATGCTATATTATTATTTTACAGTCCTTTAAACGTAAAAAAAGATAATATAGCATACTTTTTTAATAATTTTGAACACATCTCTTGTTTATCATAAGTCTAACTTTGTTACTGTTGTGAAAAAGCGAAAACCAGTCTTAGAGAAAATAACTCCTGCTTTTGGCAGTTCTATTCACGTTCATAAACACGGTGCTTATGTTGGTGAAAGTAAACCATATTGGCATTATCATCCTGAGATTGAATTGGTTTATATAAATAAAGGTAAAGGCAAGCGTCACATTGGTAACCATTTATCATACTATAACAATAGCCAGTTACTACTCTTAGGTTCTAACTTACCCCATTATGGTTTTGTGGATCGTTTAACATTAAATGGGTCAGAAACTGTAGTCCAATTTCGACCTAACTTTTTAGGTAACGATTTTTTTAATATACCAGAAATGACAGAAATTAGCCATCTTTTAGAACGTTCTAAAATGGGCATTCTATTTGGCATAAACACTAAGGAAAAGTTAGGCTCTAAGATTGAGGATTTAGCATCTAAATCAGGAATAGAGAAAATTTTGTCTTTACTTGAAATTCTTAATGAGTTAACAAACTCAGAAGATTATAAAGTATTAAATGCAGATGGTTTCGTGTTTGAAATACAGCCTCAAGACAATACAAAGATTAACGTGATTTATAAACATATTAATGAAAATTTTCATAGGCATATTAGTTTGAATGAAATGTCCGAAAAGGTAAGTATGTCTATACCGGCATTTTGTAGGTATTTTAAAAAAGTCACCGGCAAAACGTTTACTAAATTGGTAAATGAATATAGAATTGTACACGCTACCAAACTTTTATCAGAAAGTCAACTAAGCATAACGGATATAAGTTTTGAATGTGGATTTAATAATTTCTCCCATTTTAATAAACTCTTTAAAGAGTTTACGGGTAAAAGTGCCTCTAAATATAGAAGTGAATTAAAATTAATGGTGACCCATGAATGACAAGATAAATATTGCCTTAAAATACTATACTATCAAGCAAAAAGAAATTTTGAATATCGTGAATTTTAGCTCAGAGCTTAATACTGAAGATATAATTCATTATGGTGAAGAGCTCAATATTATTGAAAATAAGATGACAGCTCTTGAAGTTGCAAAAGAAAACTAATCTAATGTTTGCCGTTCCATTCTGCATAAAATTGTTCTAAAAAACCTTTCATATACTGATGTCTATTTGCGGCAATTTGTTTTCCAGTTTTAGTATTCATCTTATCTTTTAAAAGAAGTAATTTCTCGTAAAAGTGATTAATAGTTGGCGTATCAGAAGTTTTGTATTCTTCTTTAGACATGTTGAGATTTGGTTCAATTTCAGGATGATACAGCGCTCGATTCTTAAAACCTCCATAATTAAAACATCTAGCAATTCCAATAGCACCAATAGCATCTAACCTATCTGCATCTTGGACGACTTCTAGTTCTTTAGAGGTGAATTTTTCGCCTTTTTCAAAAGTGTTTTTAAAAGACATGTTTTCAATAATAGCAATGACGTGTTCAATTATTTTACTGCCTACATTTTGCTTGAATAAAAACTCACAAGCAATCTTTGGTCCAACCGTTTCATCGCCATTATAAAATTTTGGGTCAGCAATATCATGTAATAAAGCTGCGAGAGACACAACTGTTAAATCTACATTTTCTTGTTCTGCTATGAGTAACGTATTTTTATACACGCGCTCAATATGAAACCAATCGTGTCCGCCTTCAGCATTTTTGAGTTCGGACTTTACAAACGTGATTGTATTTTCAATGAGTTTACTCATATCTAAATCAAAAAAAATTATGCCGGCTTAACCCATTTAAATTGATAAGAGTTTTCAGGGATTTTTATGCGTTCAGCCAAACGCATCATACGCGATGGCAGTTTCATTAGGTAGTCCCTAGCTTTCTCTGCCTCATCAGATAAGTCATTAATATTGCCAATATCCCAACGCACAATTAGCTTTTGTAATATATCTACATAATCAGCGGAGGTATAAACACCAATCCGTTGCGCAGTGTTAGAGAATTCTTCAAAAGCCGTACTAATTTTATTGCTAGATTCTCTTAAAAAATGGGCTGGCATTGTAATTTTTTGTTTCATCATATAATGAAATGCCATCATCATTTGGCTTGGGTCAACGGTAAAAATCCGTTCAACAAATTCTGAATAGGCATGATGATGACGCATCTCGTCGCCTGATATAATTTTGCACATTTTTGCGAGTTGCTTATTGCCTTTTTCTTTAGCTAATTTTGCAACACGGTTGTGCGAAATATAAGTAGCAAGTTCCTGAAAACTAGTATAAATAAAGTTTTTATAAGGGTCTCTGTCCGTGCCGATATCAAAGCCATCAGCGATAAGATATTGAGTTGTTTTTTCTATCTCTTTCATGTTTACACGACCAGATAAATAGAGGTATTTATTTAACACATCGCCGTGTCTGTTTTCTTCAGCAGTCCAATGTCTCACCCATTTAGACCAGCCGTTGCGCTCCACTTGTCCAACACCCTCAACATCCATTAACCAGGATTCGTAAGTTGGTAGCGCTTCTTCGGTAATCATATCTCCTACTAAAACGACCCAAAAATCATAAGGCATTTCTTTAGATAGTTCTCTAATTTCTTTGACCTCCTCAAAGAAAGTATCTTTTTCAGAATTTGGAAGAAAGTCAGTAGGTTGCCAAATTTTTTCAACAGGGATTAAGTATTTCTCAATAAGTGATTCCACATCTTTTTCTAGATGCTTCATAACTTCTAAACGTATGTTTTTAATAGACATAGGATGGGGTTTTAATTGCTATATTTCGATAGCATCAGTAATTGTTTTTTCAACCTGCTCAATAAGTTCAGCCTTATTTGTAAAGGTAGACAATTCTAGAGGCTCATGCACCGTAAATTTGATATGATTACCGACACCCATAGGAAATTTTCCGTAACGTAACATCTTCCAAGAGTTATTTACCGTGATGGGTACAATTAATGCAGATGGTATTTTTTTAAATAATATCTCTAAACCTTTAGTTTTAAAAGGTTTTGGAGTACCATCTTTACTTCGTGTGCCTTCAGGAAATATAACCGCAGCCCGATTGTTTTTTTCAATATACTCGCCAAACTTCATCATGTCAGGCAAGGCTTGTCGCGGATTTTTTCGGTCAATTAAAACCGAGCCACCATGGCGCAAATTATACGATACACTTGGTATGCCTTTTCCTAGTTCTTTTTTACTGACAAACTTAACATGATGCTTACGCATGTACCACATAATAGGAGAGATATCGTACATACTTTGATGGTTAGATATAATAATTAACGGTTTGTTTGTAGGGATATTGAAACTGTTAGTAAAAGTGAAACGCGTTCCTAAAAGATTGAGACAGCGTAATAAAAAAAACTGTAACCAGTTGACACTAATTTTGTGCGCTTTGTAGCCAAATACATTAAAACAAAACCATTGTATCGGATGAAAAATCACTAAGGTTAAGCCAAAAAATAAAAAGTAAATAACCGTAAGAGGATAAGCAAGTATTTTCATAGTGGTGTAAAATTAAAAAACCACGATAAAAATCGTGGTTTAAATTTAAAATCTTAACTAAAAACTAGCAATGCTCATTATAAGCATCCATTAAGTTTTCTGCAATTAGTTCTGCAGGGCGACCTTCAATATGGTGACGCTCTAGCATGTGTACTAATTCGCCATCTTTAAACAATGCCATACTCGGCGAGCTAGGAGGAAACGGTACCATGTGCGCTCTGGCTTGATTCGTCGCTTCTCTATCTACGCCAGCAAAAACCGTCACTAAATTATTTGGACGCTTAGCGTTTTCTAAACTCATGCGCGCGCCTGGTCTTGCGTTAGCTGCAGCACAACCACAAACCGAATTTACAACTACTAAAGTTGTTCCTTCTTTTGCAATAGCTGCATCTACAGCCTCTGTTGTATGTAATTCTTCAAAACCTACGTTGGTTAAATCTTCACGCATTGGTTTTACTAATTCTGGTGGATACATATTTTTTCTTTTTAAAGTCAATTTGAAATGCAAAGATAACTAAAATAGGTGTAAATTAGTAACAGTTAGGTAAGCAGTTTATATGGTATTATTGTCTTTAGTTATGGTTTTTTGGGCGTTTTCTCCTTCGCTAAAACTGCGGATAACCAGAGCTTCTCGACAGTAGCTCTCAACGAGAAGCTTCAACAAAGCCTTCACCCTTAATACGAGCATTGTAACAAAACAACAGATATTTCAACTAACAATAGTATCTTTAACCTTTGAAAAAAAATTAGAATATAAGAATGAGTTTTGCAAAATGGATAGGCGCTGCAATTGGTTGGTCTTTTGGAGGACCAATAGGTGCCATTATTGGTATGGCGTTAGGCAGTGTTGTAGATAATGCTACAGATTCTAGTCCGCTTTTAGGAGAACGACAAGCCGGAAAAAAACGTCGTCGAGACCCATATAAACAACCAACATATCAGAGACAAAGACAACAACGCACGCAAACACGCTCTGGTGATTTTGAAGTGAGTCTTTTAATTCTTGCTTCGGTTGTTATAAAAGCCGATGGTAAACAAGATCAACGCGAACTTGATTTTGTGCGTCAGCAGTTTACCAATATGTATGGTAAAGATCGCGCAAATAATGCCTTTAGATTATTTAAAGGTATAACTAAGCAGAATATTTCTACACGTCAGGTTTGTATGCAGATTAAGCAAATGATGGATCACGCTTCACGTTTGCAATTACTTCACTTTCTGTTTGGGATTGCTAAAGCGGATGGTTTAGTCACTCAAGACGAAATAAAACAAATCTACACCATAGCTGGATATTTAGGTATCAGCAGTCGAGATTACGAGAGCATAAAAGCCATGTTCTACAACAGTACAAACAATGCTTACAAGATTTTAGAAATCGATAAAACTGTTCCTGATGATGAGGTAAAACGCGCATATCGTAAAATGGCGAAAAAGTATCATCCAGACCGTTTGAGTCACCTAGGTGAAGAGCATAAAGAAGGTGCTGAAGAGAAATTTAGACAAGTACAAGAAGCCTACGACCACATCCAAAAAGAACGTGGGTTTAAATAAAAAAACTATTAGGTCTTCCGTTTCTTTTCCCTCTTTTCGATATACTTAAAATAGCGCTGTGTTTTCTGCTTTTTGTAAAATAGAACACACAAAACAAATACTCCTATAATAATCAAGCCGCCTTGCCCTATTGTGTAATCGTAGAGTTTCATTGCTTGAAATAGAAAGTACAATAGTCGTAATTTTTATTTATACTCAAAATATATAGAATACAAACGCATCTTATATCTCCAAAATAGTTAAACGAATTCTAAATTTTTAGGCTAATCTAAAATTATATTTATATTTACAAAAAATTAATTTAGATGTCTTTAAGAATTGTAATATTCTTCTTTTTTATAACTACAGTTTTTTCGCAAGATGTAACTGTAAAAGGTAAAGTGATTAATAATCAAACACCTGTTATTTATACAACTATAAGTTTCAAAAAACGGCAAAAAACATATATAAGTAACACTGACAAAAACGGAAATTTTAGTTTAAAAATTCCATTAGGAACTTACGAAGTTAGCTCAACTTCACTTGGGCTAAAAGTCAAAACTCAAACCATTACAATTGATGCAAACAACCAAAATAATCTCAAGATTTTCTTGGTTGAAGATTTATTAGGATTGGATGAAATTGTAGTGAGTGCGACTAGAAACCGAGTCAATAAAAAAGAAGCGCCAATCATTGTAAATACACTCGGAGAAAAACTTATAAGTGCCACTCAAGCATTAGCAGTCTCAGAGAGTTTGAATTATTCGCCTGGTGTTCGCGTAGAAAATAATTGTCAAAACTGTGGATTTACACAAGTTAGGCTTAACGGTTTAGACGGGAGTTATTCGCAAATATTAGTTAATAGTAGATCAGTTTTTAGTGCGCTTAACAGTGTGTATGGTTTGGAGCAGATACCAACACAAATCATTGACCGTGTGGAGATTGTGCGAAGCGGTGGCTCGGCATTATTTGGCTCCAATGCCATTGCAGGTACGGTTAATATCATTACAAAAGACCCAGTTTTAAATACTTGGGAAATAGGTACTTATTTAGGACTTATTAATGGCGAAATACCAGACCGTGTTATCAATTTTAATACGTCATTGGTTGCTGATGATTTAAATAGTGGTGCGACATTTTTTGGTATTCATCGCAATAGAGAAGAATGGGATGCTAATCGAGATGGTTTTACCGAAATGGTAGAATTAAGAAATACCACTTTTGGTACCAAATTGTACTACAAGCCTACCGATAGAAGTCGTTTAACTGTAGATGCTACAATATTAAACGAATACCGACGAGGTGGCGACCGTTTAGATTTAGCACCACATCTTACAGACATAACTGAAGAGTTAACACACAATACTGTAATGGCTGGTGTAAGCTATGATTTTAGCAATGAGGCTAATACACATAATTATTCCATTTACAGCTCGGTTCAATACACCAATCGTGACAGTTACTATGGAGGTCTTGGTGGTGGGCGCACAACGCAAGATAGCCTTACAGCTTTAAATGCTTACGGTATTACTAAAGACTTAGCTTTGGCAAATGGTTTTCAGTTTACAAAACAGTTTAAGAGAGATGTTTTTACTGCTGGAACAGAATTTAATATAAGTACAACTGAAGATGTTATTCCTGGATATAATAGGCTAATTGACCAAAAGGTAAACGCTACAGGAGCTTATGCACAATACGAGTATAAACCTAATCAAAAATTTTCAGCACTTATCGGTTCACGGCTGGATTACATCAATGTAGATGGTATTTACCAAGTAGATACTATTGAAAGAGACGTAGATATTTCTCAAGTTACTATTAACCCTAGGTTAACATTGGCTTATGAGTTTACAAATGACTTAAAATTTAGAGGTGGTTACGCTAGAGGCTTTCGAGCACCTCAGGCTTTTAATGAGGATTTACATATATCATCTGTTGGTGGAGAGCCACAGTTTGTTATTTTATCTAATGACTTAGAAGCAGAATTTTCTAATGCCTTTACAGGTTCTCTAAATCTTACTAAAGAATTCAATTTAACCCAAACCAACTTTTTGTTAGAAGGATTTTACACGACTCTAGAAAATCCGTTTATATTGGTAAGTACAGGTGTACAGTTTAGTAATGGGTCAATTTTGGAAGAAGTGCGAAATGGTGAAGGCGCTCGAGTTTATGGTGCTAATTTCGAGTTTGGTGTATCACCTTCAAAAAAGTGGTTGTTTCAGATAGGAGGAACCGTTCAGCGTTCTGAATATGATGAGCCACAAATTCTATTTGAAGCAGACGGTACAAACCTATCAGAAAATGATATTTCGGTTTCAGAATTTGTACGAAACCCTAATTTGTACGGATACTTAAATACCAATTGGACACCAAACTACCGCTATACTCTTTCTATAACAGGAACCTATACTGGCAAAATGACTGTGCCACGTGTCATTAGCGACTCGGGATTTTTGAGTTTAAATGAATCCAATACCTTTTTTGATTTGAATATTAATGCCGAAGCCCATTTTGATGTTTCTGATGATTTTCAGTTGACTTTGAATGCAGGTATCAAAAATATGTTCAATAGTTTTCAGGATGATTTTGATGTTGGCGCTACCAGAGATTCTGACTATGTATATGGACCAGCATTTCCAAGAACATTATTTTTTGGAGTGAAAATCGGTAAATTTCACTAGTAAATATGAAGAGACTCGTACTTTTAATAGGTTTACTTTTGATGTTTTCAACTTTTGCTCAAAACGAAAAATTACAATGGTTAAGCTTTCCAGAATTGGAAACTGCGCTAAAAGACCAACCCAAAAGGGTGTTTATTCATTTTTATGCAGACTGGTGTGTGTATTGCAAAAAAATGGAAAAGGTCGTCTACACAAAACCAAATATTACCTCTAAACTAAAAGAAGATTACTACGTCATTAAGTTTAACGTAGAATCTGAAGAAAGTATCTTGTTTGGAGGTAAAACATTTATAAATAGTGATGATGGAATGAAAAGACAAGCCTATCATGAGATTGCTAATTTATTGGCAGGACAAAAAAATAAATCTTTGGAGTTACCAGCAATTGTTATTTTAGACGAAAATTTTGAAATTGAAAAACGATTTTTCAGATATATTCCACCAAAAGAAATGCTTTATATCTTAAGTAATTAAAGATGTCAACAACACTTACAGAAGAAAATTATTTAAAAGCTATTTATCACATTAGTCAGCAAAGCAAATCGGAGGTAAGCACTAATGCTATCGCCGAACGTATAGATGCTAAAGCTTCTTCTGTTACTGATATGTTGAAGAAGTTGGCCGATAAGAGTTTAATTACTTATGTAAAATACAAAGGCGTTACCCTAACAGAAACAGGACGTTTAACAGCCGTCGATATTATTAGAAAGCACAGACTATGGGAAGTGTTTTTGGTAGAAAAATTAAATTTTTCATGGGATGAAGTACATGATGTTGCGGAGCAGTTAGAGCATATAAAGTCACCTAAACTTATAGCCGAGATAGATGCTTTTTTAGGTTTTCCTACGCAAGACCCACATGGAGACCCAATACCAGATAAATTTGGGAATATTCAACAAACAAATAAGATTATTCTATCCAAGGCAGATGTAGGTCAAGTTTACACATGCGTAGGCGTCTTAGACTCGTCATCAGAGTTTTTGAAATACTTAGACAAGCATCAAATAGGAATTGGAACCGAATTAAAAGTAGTAGATAAAGAAGAATTTGACCAATCTTTGACTATAGAAATAGCGTCAAATTCATTAGTAATGTCAAAAGCAATCACCACAAATATTTACGTAAAAAAAATATAAAATTATGGATAGTGTTATTCAGTATTTTGAATCTATTGACCCAGTTCTAGGCGCATTTTATGCGTCATTATTTACTTGGATTTTAACCGCATCAGGAGCATCTTTAGTTTTCTTTTTTAAAGGAATGAACCGTGCTTTACTTGATGGAATGCTAGGTTTTACAGGTGGTGTAATGGTGGCGGCTAGTTTTTGGAGTCTGTTAGCGCCAGGAATAGAGATGAGTCCAGGAGAAGGTTTTGTAAAAGTGGTACCTGCGGCTATTGGTTTTTCTTTAGGAGCATTATTTTTATTTGGCTTAGATAAGATATTACCTCACTTACACATCAATTTTAAGGAAGATGAAAAAGAAGGCGTAAAAACTCCTTGGAGACGTACTACCCTATTAGTACTAGCAATAACCTTACACAATATTCCCGAAGGTTTGGCAGTTGGTGTATTGTTTGGTGGTGTAGCTGCAGGAATTCCAGAAGCTACCATTGGTGGTGCTGTTGCTTTAGCTTTAGGTATTGGTATACAAAATTTCCCTGAAGGTTTAGCAGTTTCCATGCCTTTGCGTCGTCACGGTATAGGACGCTTTAAAAGTTTTTGGTACGGCCAAATGTCTGCTATTGTAGAGCCTATTGCAGCTGTGGTAGGTGCACTGGCGGTTACTTTTTTTCAACCAATTTTACCTTACGCATTGGCGTTCGCTGCTGGCGCTATGATATTTGTTGTTGTCGAGGAAGTAATCCCTGAAACTCAAAGAGATAAGTACACCGACATCGCTACATTAGGATTTATAGGTGGCTTTATTGTTATGATGACATTAGATGTTGGTCTTGGATAAGAACATTTATTCTTCTGTGTTACCTTCCATTAGCATACCAATGCCCTTAACTAAAATCTGTTTTTTTGTAAATGCTTTTGTATTTAGAATTTCAACAGAGTTTTCATTTTGTTTACCTAAACGGACCTTTACTCTTTTAAAGTGATATTCTTCATTTACGTTTTTATCTAAAATAAGAACAGAATGCTCTCTATCTATATTTACAATAGCTTGGTTTGGTAAGCTGAGACTTTCTGTATGTGCAATAATAATAGTTGCTTCAACGAACATGCCAACAATGAAATTAGCCAAGTCTTTATCTACGTGTCCGTGCACTTGTATGCGTCTTGTGGTTTCGTCTATTGTTGTACCAACTAAATGGACTTCAGCCTCATAGGATTTGTTGGAAGCTTCAGGGACTTTAAACGCTATTTTTTGGCCTTTTTTAATCTTCATAATGTCTTTTTCAAACACTGACAATTCTAAATGAATATGATCTATGTCTACAATTTCTATGATGATATTACTAGGTGATACATACGTTCCATTACTCACATTTACTTTAGTAATATGTCCGCTAATAGGAGCATATAAATTAATAGTAGAAGTTATTTGTCCTTGCTCTACTGCGTTTGGATTAATATTCATCATCTGTAGTTTTTTACTTAATCCGTTGTAAGTTGCTAAATTACTTTTATACGCACTTTGCGCTTTTAGATAGTTTTTTTCAGAAGTTATTTGCTCAGCAAAAAGTGATCTCTGACGGTTAAATTCAGCTTTTAAATAACTAAGTTGTTCTGTAATTTCAAGGTAATTTTGCTGAATTTCAACATACTCAGGATTTTTTAAACTCACTAATAGCTGTCCTTTTTTTACTTCATCGCCAACTAAAAGGGGTGTTTTTGAAATGTATCCACCAATAAAAGTTGTGACACTAGATTTGTTCTTAGGCGGTACATCTATCATACCTGTAACCTCTATAGTATTGTCGAAGTTTATTGGTTTTAATGTGTCTAAAACCATATTTTGGCTTTCAAATTGCAGTTTTGTTACGATTATACTGTTGCTTTGGATTTTATTGTCTTCAACTGCTTCTGTGTTGTTTTCTTTATTTCCACAGGCTAAAAAAGCAAGTGAAAAGAGTAGTATATATATGTTTTTCATTTTAGTTTATGTTTAACGTCAAGTGGTTTATTGTAATTACAGTTTGATTATAGGTGTTTAAATTTTCAAGGTAAGATAGTTCAATTTCACTAGCAGTTTCAAGACTTTGTACGTATTGAAAAAAGTCAATTTCACCTTCTTTAAACGTACGATTCGCTGTTTTTATAATTTGATTTTTCAGGTCTTCACCTTCATTTTGATAATAATTTACAGCTTCTTCATATTGCTCTAAAGTGGCTAAAAGCGATTTGTACTTAGCGTCCAACTTTGATTTATAATCTCGTTGTTGCTCTGAGATAATATCTTTGCTGATTTTTGAAGCTTTAATTTTTGAAGCATTTCCAGAAAAAAACAATGGAATTTTTAAACCCAATTGATAGCCTTTAATAGTGGTGTTTATTTGGTCGTTACTACCTTGAAAGTATTCTAAACTGATATCTGGAAGTAAGTTTTGTTTTTCTTGTTGATATAAAGCACTTTGATATTTTTTTGCTTCTTCAAAATACTGTAAGCCAACATTGTTTTTCGTTGAAATTGTTTCTAACTCTAACTGTTTTAAAGGCTGATTAACAATATCTAAAGTATCTACTTGTACCACACTTTTTAGTTGCTCTTTTGAAAAAACAACTTCTTTTAATGCTTGCTTGTATAGTGTCTCTAGTTGTTTTTGTTTGGATTTGGCGGTAATCATTTCTAGGTAATTGGTTTCGCCTAACTCAAAACGTCGTTTAGATTTTTTAGCAAAATCTTTATACAAACTATCTAAATACTGATAGGTTTTCGCCTTATTTTTTGTATAACTTAGCTGGTAGTAATTAGCGTAAACGGCTTGCTTTATTTGCTTAAACTGAAGATTATAATGGGTTTCTTCAAGATTAGCTCTTGCCTTATTTGCCTTTTTTTGCTTAAAATATACAGTCGGGAATTTAAAATCTTGCGCCACGCCAAATACTTTTAATGGTTGGTTGTTTACCGCCAAATTGTTTTCATCATAACTATAGTATACAGACGTTTTATCAAAACTAAAAGCGCTTCCAATTAAGGCCTTACTTTGATCCACTTTTAGGTTCGAAGCTTTTAAACTAGCATTGTTTTCTATTGCTAGCGTTAGGGTTTCTTCAATCGTTAATTTTGATTGCGCTTTGGCATTTATCATGAAAAAGAAACCAATAATGGTAACCACTGCTGTTTTATTTATTTTCAATTCTTTTTTGTTTTCAAACCATGCGTAAAGCACAGGTAGTACGATTAAAGTTAATATGGTTGAGGTAACCAATCCGCCAATAACTACGGTAGCCAATGGACGTTGCACTTCGGCACCAGCATTGGTAGAAACCGCCATTGGTAAAAACCCTAAGGCTGCTGCGGCAGCAGTGAGTAATACAGGTCTTAAACGTTCTATCGTACCACGTTTTATGCGTTCTTCAATATCATCCACGCCTTCATCTTTTAATTCTTTAAAATGTTCGATTAAAACAATACCGTTAAGTACAGCAATACCAAATAGGGCGATAAAACCAATACCTGCTGAGATACTAAAAGGTAAGTCCCGTAAACATAATAATAAGACGCCACCAACTGCAGATAAAGGAATAGCAGAATATACAAGCAATGCTTCTTTAGCCGAACCAAATGCGAAATAGAGTAGTAGGAAAATTAAAGCTAATGCAATGGGCACTGCCACCATTAATCTAGCTTTGGCACTTTGTAAATTTTCGAACTGACCACCGTAAGAAATGTTGTAGCCAACAGGTAATTTAAGCCGATAGTCAATAATGTTTCTTACATCTTCTACAACTGATTGTAAATCGCGATTACGAACATTAATCCCAACCACAATACGACGTTTGGTACCGTCTCTCGATATTTTAGCTGGTCCAGTTGTATACTTAATATCTGCCAATTCGCTTAAAGGAATTTTTACACCGTTTGGTGTATCTACATACAAATTTTTAAGACTTGCTAGATTCTTTCGGTTGTTTTCATTTAAACGCATGACTAAATCAAAACGTTTTTCGCCTTCAAAAATACTACCAACAGTTTCGCCAGCAAATCCCATTGAAATCACTTGATTTACATCAGAAATATTAAGTCCGTAGCGTGCTATTTTACTTCGGTTAAAAGTCACACTCATTTGCGGTAAACCTTCTACTTTTTCAATAATAATATCGGAAGCACCTTCAACGTTTTTGATAAGTGATTTAATTTCGTCAGCCTGGTATGCTAAAACCGACAAATCTTCACCAAAAACTTTAATGGCTACGTCGGCTCTAACACCTGTAATTAACTCGTTAAAACGCATTTCTATGGGTTGTGTAAATTCTACCTCCATACCAGGTATAACGGTTAGTGCGTCTTTAAATTTATCGGCTAATTCGTTCTTGCTGTTTGCACTTGTCCATTCGTCTTTTGGTTTTAGTTTTATAATTACATCACTTTCTTCCATAGACATCGGGTCTGTTGGGACTTCGGCAGCACCAATACGACTCACGACTTGATTAACTTCTGGGAATTTTTCCAAAAGAATTTGTTCAATTTTGGTTGTAATTTCAATGGTTTTTCCAAGAGAAGTTCCTGTTTTTAATACTGGTTGAATTACAAAATCGCCCTCATCTAAAGTAGGTACGAATTCGCTACCCATTCTACTAAATAAAAAGATGCTTGTTGCTAATAAAACACTCGCAAAAACCACAACTAATTTTTTGTTTTGTAATGCCCAATGTATGGATGGTTTGTACCATGAGTTTAGGGTTTTTATTAACCTTACCGAAATATTTTTATCACTAGGTTTTGTCGGTTTTAAAAATAAAGAAGATACCACAGGAACGTAGGTTAAACACAATAGCATCGCACCAATTAAAGCAAAGCTGAAAGTTAATGCCATAGGTTTAAACATTTTGCCTTCTACACCACTTAATGATAAAATTGGAATAAATACAATTAAAATGATAAGTTGTCCAAAAATGGCAGAATTCATCATTTTTGAGGCACTTTTTAGTGTAATTTGATCAATTTCGGACTGTTTTTCTTCATTATTGACTGTTTTTAGTTTCTCACTTTGTGTGATAATTCTAAACGCAATAAATTCAACAATAATTACAGCACCATCAATAATAATTCCGAAGTCTATAGCCCCAAGGCTCATTAAATTAGCATCTACACCAAATATATTCATCAGTGAAATTGCAAATAGTAAACTTAAAGGAATGACCGATGCTACCACTAAACCAGAACGCAAATTACCAAGGAGTAATACCACAACAAAAATGACGATTAGTGATCCTATTATTAAATTTTCAGATACGGTAAATGTGGTTTTCCCAATTAATTCACTTCGTTCTAAAAAACCGTTGATGTAAACACCTTCTGGTAAGCTTTTTTGTATCTCTGAAACACGTGTTTTTACGGCATCAATAATGGCTTTAGAATTACCGTCTTTAAGCATCATGATTTGGCCCAAAACTTTTTCGCCTTCACCATTTCCAGTAATGGCACCAAAACGGGTAGCGCTACCAAAACCAACTTCGGCAACATCCTTAATATAGATTGGTGTACCGTTGTTTTTAACTACGATTTGCTTAATATCTTCAAGACTTTCTGCTAAACCCTCACCTCGAATAAAGAAGGCTTCATTATTTTTTTCGATATATCCACCACCAGCGACACTATTGTTTTTTTCTAGTGCATCCAAAATTTCGGCAATAGAAATATTCATAGCATTTAGCTTATTTGGATTGATAGCTACTTCGTATTGCTTTAAAAATCCGCCCCAAGTATTGACTTCAACAACACCAGGAATACCAGATAATTGACGCTTAACAATCCAATCTTGAATTGTACGTAATTCGATTGGCGTGTAGCGGTTTTCGTAGCCTTCTTTTACATCAAGAATGTATTGATAAATTTCGCCTAAACCAGTGGTAATTGGTCCCATTTCTGGTGAGCCAAAACCTTCTGGAATTCTCTCTGAGGCCGATTTAATTTTTTCGGCAATAAGTTGTCTGGGAAGATAAGTACCCATATCATCTTCAAATACAATCGTGACAACTGAAAGCCCAAATTTTGAAACCGATCTAATTTCTACGACATCAGGTAAATTAGCCATTTCTAGCTCTACAGGATAGGTGATAAATTGTTCTACGTCTTGCGTAGATAAGTTACGGGATGTGGTAATGACTTGTACTTGATTATTGGTAATATCTGGAACAGCACCAATTGGAATTTGGGTTAAAGAGAAAATCCCAAAACCAATAATAAATGCTGTAAAAAGGAAAATAAGAAGCTTATTGTTTAAGCTAAGTTTTATGATTTTTTGTAACATAATTCATATGTAATAAAATTGAAAAATGCCTGCTTGTTTATTTAAGTAGGTAAAATTTTAAAATCAATTATGCGTATTTTGGTGGCTGAAGAAGTTGGGTCTCGTGGAGAGAAGCGTAAAGATTTAAATAATGAAAATTTCCTTCCGTTCTAACTATAATATAAATTTGGTCAGTAGATTCACGTAAAGTTATATTGAAAAATGCTAAAATAGAGATATTGTGGCCATGATATTTAAAAGGGAGTTGCTCATGCTCATTTTGTTCCTCCTGATGATTTTTACTGTGTTCTGCTTTAAGCTCACCATAATGCTTTGATAGAAACACAAAAAAATTGTCACCATGTTCTTGTTTATGAAATTGGGCATGCTTAATGAGTTCATCTAGTTGCATAATATCGTCCGTTCCAATATGAAGACTTTGTATTAGAATTAAAGAAGAAAGTAGTAAGCCAAATAATTTACTCATCTTAACAAAGTTAAGAAAATTCTTGAAAGCAGGGTTAAGCTCTTGTAATATGGTTTTAAGCTACTATAAGCTTAATGACAACCACAGCCATCATTTCCACACGCTTTTGAAGTTTTCTTATTAGGTTTCCAAATAAATTTTCGAATTAGAAACGCCAACGCAAATCCCAACGTGATAAAAACTAATATGTTTTGAAAGATGTCGTTCATACTCTTTTAGTAGCTCTTTTTATTGAAAACTTACTTTAAAAACTGATATGCAATAAGTGCTACAATATAAGCAATTGCGGTCATTATTGTGAGTTGCAGTACGGGCCATTTCCAACTATTAGTTTCACGTTTTACAATGGCTAATGTACTCATACATTGCATGGCAAATGCATAAAATAATAAAAGTGAAATTCCCGAAGCCAAATTAAATAATGGACCGCCTAAAATAGGGTTGACTTCCGCTGCCATCCGGTTTTTAATAGTGACTTCTTCGTCACTACCAACACTATAAATGGTTGCCAGTGTTCCTACAAATACTTCTCGTGCAGCAAAAGAACTGACGATGGCAATGCCAATTTTCCAGTCGTAACCTAAAGGTCTAATTGCTGGCTCGATAGCGCGACCAGTAATACCAATAAACGAATGCTCGAGTTTATATGAAGCAATTTTTTCATCTAATTCACCCTTAGATAAATTTTGATTGGCGTATTGTTCTGTTACAATTTCTTCGGCATTATTAAAGTCTTCTCCTGGGCCATAAGAGGCCAAAAACCAAAGTACAATAGATATAGCCAAAATGATTTTACCAGCACCAAAAACAAACGATTTTGTCTTTTCTAAAACAGTCAACGCTACGTTTTTGAAAAGCGGAAGTTTGTAATTTGGCATTTCTATTACAAAGAATGATTTTGACTTTATCTTCATAAACTTATTGAGTAAATATGCCGAGCCAACAGCTGCACCAAAACCGATGAGATAAAGTAGCATTAGAGTTAAAGCTTGATAGCTCAATCCTAGAAAGCGACCTTGAGGAATAACTAATGATATAATAATTAAATATACTGGTAAACGCGCTGAACAAGTTGTAAAAGGAGTTACCAAAATAGTTATTAGGCGTTCTTTCCAGCTTTCTATATTACGAGTTGCCATAATAGCAGGAATCGCACATGCAGTACCTGAAATCAGTGGCACCACACTTTTGCCACTTAGTCCAAAACGACGCATAATTCGGTCCATTAAAAATACAACGCGACTCATGTAGCCGCTTTCTTCTAAGACAGAAATAAATAAAAACAAAAATGCAATTTGTGGTATAAAAATGACAATCCCTCCAAGTCCTGAAATGACACCTTCGGCTAACAGATTAGTAAAAGCACCCGCTGGAAGTGTAGTTTTTACCCAATCACTTAAGGATGCAAAACTACTATCTATAAAATCCATTGGTACTTCAGCCCAATCATAAATAGCTTGAAAAATGGTCAATAAAATGATAAAGAAAATAAGATAACCCCAAACTTTATGGGTCAAAATTCTATCTAACTTTATCCGTAAATCTTTTGCAGCTCTTAGGTCAATAGATTGCCCTTCTTTAAGAATGTTGTTTATAAACTGGTAGCGTTTTATAGTTTCTCTTTGCTGTAGTCTTTTAAGGTCGACTTCTGATTTTGTTTTAAAATCAGAAGTATCTTTAATTGTATTTCTGTCAACTTTACCAAAATTGACATCCTGTGTAATAACCAACCAGAGTTTATACAGGGATTGATTTGGGAATGCTTTTTTAAGACCTTCAAAATACGCTGTGTCAATTGAACTAGTGTCTAAGCAAGGTTCGTTTGGTATGGTTTTGTAGTTTGAAATTAAATTCTTCAAAGTATCAATCCCTTCGTTTTTGCGAGTACTTATAACCGCAATTTTGGTATTGAGTTGCGTTTCAAGATGTTCTACATCTAAGGAAATACCTTTGTAAGCCATCCGGTCTGCCATATTAATGACTAGGATTGTAGGTATTTCGAGGTCTTTAATCTGAGTGTAAACTAAAAGGTTACGTTTTAGATTTTCTACATCAGTGATAACTACTGCAACATCTGGATAATCTTTATCATTTTTGTTGAGGAGTAGTTCTATAACCACACTTTCATCCAAAGACGATGCGTTTAAGCTATACGTACCTGGTAAATCTATGATATGTGCTTTGACACCACGAGGTAGTTTGCAGATACCTTCCTTTTTTTCAACGGTGATTCCAGGATAATTTCCAACCTTTTGATTAAGACCAGTAAGTGCATTGAATACTGATGTTTTTCCTGTATTAGGATTTCCTATCAAAGCTACGTTAATTTGTTTACTCATCTGTTGTAGTTTCTATTAGGATATGACTAGCAGTTTCCTTTCTTATGGCTAGATGTGTACCGTTAATGTTAAGGTACATAGGGTCAGAGAAAGGCGCTAATTGAACGAGTTTCACGGAGTTTCCAGGGAGACATCCCATTTCTAATAATTTTAATGGGATATTTTTTGATGAAACGTCTTTAATTATACCGTATTGTCCGCGTTTTAGTTCAGCTAAAGTCAATTTATTCAGTGTTTTTTAGATTTCGACCTTCGTCGAACTAAGCTCAATTATCATTTTTTGACGCTTTAGGCTTTAAAAAATTTGGTTTTGCTTATTTAGAATAATTTTAAAGAAGCAAAAATAATGGAAAATTTTAAGTGTAGGATATAGACTTCACATAAATTTAAGAGCCACCAAAATATTTAAGCGTTTCTATATCATTTAGTAGTCGTTGGATGTCTTCAGGATGAGTACCATCATAAAACCCGCGGATTTGACGTTTTTTGTCAATGAGTAAGAAGTTTTCGGTATGTATCATGTCGTAGATATCGCCGTTTCCATCTTCTTTAACTGCTAGGTAGCTTTTTCTAGCCAATTTGTAAATCTGTTTTTTATCACCTGTGACTAAATTCCATTTGCGGTCAATTACGCCTTTCTTTTTAGCATAAGCTTTTAATACTGGCACGCTGTCTTTTACAGGAGTTACTGAATGCGAAAGTAACATCACATCATCATCACTGATAATTTCCTTTTGTATTTTATACATATGGTCTGTCATAATCGGACAGATGGTTTGGCAGGTGGTAAAAAAGAAATCGGCCACATAGATTTTATTTTTATAATCGTCCTGTGTTATGGTTTTTCCATTTTGGTTGGTCAAGTTAAAATCTGCAATAGTGTGGTATTTAGCAACGTGTTGGATGCTTTGGTCAACCATTTCTGCATTAACGTTTTCAGGATTCCAAATAGGTAAAGGTTTTTTTTGGTTATAAACATTATAAATAATCGTGATGATAATGATACACAGTACCGAAAAGAAAATTCCAAACTTTTTGTAATCTTTAAAAAATGTTCCTAAATGCATATAACTCACTTTATTTTTAGCATTACAAAGGTAAGATGCACTATTGTTTTTTCTATGATTTTTGTCAGGATTTAACTTCAATATAAGTCGTAAAAACCAAACCTGTTAAAATAATGTTGAATAGAAAGTCAATAATTTTCTAAATCCCTTTAAAGCATTACTTTTGTCAATCGAAATTTTGAAAAAGACTACATGGAATTTGTAATTAAGATATCTCAATTTTTACTTAGTTTATCCTTGCTTATCGTACTGCATGAGCTAGGCCACTTTATACCTGCCAAATTATTTAAAACCAAGGTCGAAAAGTTTTACCTCTTTTTTGATGTAAAATTTTCACTATTTAAAAAGAAAATTGGCGAAACTGTTTATGGTATTGGTTGGTTACCACTTGGAGGTTACGTAAAGATTGCAGGTATGATTGACGAGAGTATGGATAAGGAGCAAATGGCATTGCCACCAAAACCCTGGGAATTTCGCTCCAAGCCAGCATGGCAGCGTCTCATTATAATGCTTGGCGGTGTTTCTGTCAATTTTATATTGGCTTATGTTATTTATGTGTTTGTTTCGTTTGGTTATGGTGATGCGGATGTAAAAGTAGATAGTTTAAAAGACGGCTACTGGATTGAGCACCCAACACTAGTAGAAGCAGGATTTAAGACAGGAGACAAGGTTTTAAAAATTAATGACAATGCAATTATAAACGACTCGGACATTGGGCAATATTTAATTGAAGCACAATCTATAACTATTGAAAGAAATGGTGAAGTAAAGACACTTAGTTTACCAGAAGATTTTCTAGGGCAATTATCGTCAAGCAGAAATAAAGATTTATTTGAATATCGCGTGCCTTTTATGGTTGCAAATATTGCAGATAGTTCGGCAAATAAATCTAACGATGTTAAAAAAGGAGATATTATTAAGTCAATAAACGGGAAAGAGCTTGTTTATTATGACCAATTAGATAAAAGCCTAAATGGGATAAAAGATACGAATGTCGAAGTCGAATTACTTAGAGACGGAAAACAAATCAATACTCAACTCACTCTAGATAAATATGGTAAGTTTGGCTTTAACCCTTACAGAATACATCCAGATTTTGAAGAGTTAGGGTACTACGAAGTTTTTAGAAGAGAATACTCGTTTGGAGAAAGCTTTGTTGCAGGAGGAAAAAAATTCACAAAAACAATCACTAACTACTTTAGTCAATTAAAAGCTATTTTTAGTCCAAAGACAGGTGCTTACAAAGGTCTTGGTGGATTTAAAGCTATTTATGATGTCTTCCCAGACGTTTGGAGTTGGTATTCGTTTTGGAAGCTTACAGCCTTTTTATCTATAATGTTAGCCATACTTAATCTATTACCAATACCAGCTCTAGATGGTGGTCATGTTATGTTTTTACTTTACGAAATGATTTCTGGGCGTAAGCCGAGCGAAAAGTTTTTAGAGCGTGCACAAGTTATAGGGTTCTTTATTTTAATTGCCTTAGTATTATTTGCTAACGGTAATGATATATTTAAAGCTATTACCAACTAAAAAAATATACAATTTTTTAATTTTCTTTTGGTAGAGAATAAAAATTTGGTTTATATTTGCCCTCGCTTAAGCGAAAAAATTCTTCCTCTTTAGCTCAGTTGGTTAGAGCATCTGACTGTTAATCAGAGGGTCTTTGGTTCGAGTCCAAAAAGAGGAGCAAAAAAAACCGATACGAAAGTATCGGTTTTTTTGTGGTAAATAATTTATGAATCTAATATATCTATTTACTATTTTCCTTGGAACTCTTCAAAAATTTCATTTATCATTCTAGTTCTTAGCGTTTGGTCGGAGATATGTGCTCTAAAGTTGTCTGCAATGCCTAGCCAAATTAATTCTTTTCACCTTCTAAAAAACTTCAACAATCAAAGAGCCTTCTTTATAAGGCCTGTTGTTCAGCTCATCACTACCTTTATCAAAGTAGCTCTTGTATTGAGAAGCGCTAACTGAGGCATAGTTGGGACTTGTAGATACTTCTGCTTACTTATACTTATTTTTGTTTCTATTAACAAAATTACCTTTTCTGTCGTTAGACGTTGTTATTAGTATAAGTAAATTGGGTTTGTTTTTATTTACTATAAACCCGTTTTCAATCATTTAAGTATTCATCGTAGCTACTAAAGATTTTTCAATTGATTGGTCTAAATTTGTATTAAATTCTTCTGAACTAAAAGTTGTATTTGGTAAATAAGCAAAAATTTTAAAACTCGATAAATCTTTATCTGTGTATTTTTAAGATTTAACGTTTTTGGTAGCACAGCTTACTAAGATAAGTGCAGTAAAAAGCAATACATAGCGTAACAATTTTTTCATAGTGTAAACTTTATTCGCTTTCAGGTTTAATACCTCGAGGCTTGCCTCGTTAATTATTACTATTTTGTGACTCGATGTCACAGAATAGTAAATATATCCATAAAAGTCATAATGTTACAGTTTTACTATATCA
>NZ_JABDQL010000042.1 GCF_013042245.1 Winogradskyella sp.
TAATCTTGTTGAAATCGACTATTAAGATACTGAAAATCAATAACTTAAACAAGTTTAAGACGTTGTTTTTCAATGAATTAAGCTTGTTTTTTTATCTATTTACCAACCCTTGATTCGCATTATTAATTAAATTTTGTAAGTTACTTTTTATAAAATAGCCCCATTATATTAAATTAAAATTGTTATCCATCCATGCTTAAAAATGATGCTTTTATAATTACTATGGCGTATCCAGAAACTATTGTTTTTCATCCGGAAGAATGGTATTCTGAATTTTTGAGATTCGTATTTGTTGGAAGTAAAAAGCATATTAGAGCAGGTCATGCAGCTTTAGTTTTAATTTATAAAAAAAACAGGTATTTTAGAGTATCATGATTTTGGCCGTTATGTAACGCCATCTCCTAACGGAGGTGTAAGAGGAAGGGAAACAGAATTTGAATTACATTTTTCTTTAAAAGCTGAAATTATTGATGATAAAATTTATAATTTATATGAGATTTTGAAGTTTTTGGCTACTAAATCTAAGCTGACTTACGGTAATGGCGATTTGTATGCTTCGGTATGTAATGCTGTCAATTACAATTTAGCGGGTAGGCATATTACCGAAAAGCAAAATCAAGATTTTATCCGTTAAGCCACTTTTATTAAAGACGCTTGTAATTGCGCACGTTTTGTTACTGATGCTCTAATTTTCTCGGTCACAGATTCTGGTTTAAAAAAAGCTTTGGTAAAATCTAAATGGTTTACACCAAGTACTATTGGTAATGTCGTCATTGCAGACACTGAAGATTTTGTTTACAGAGTAACAGACATAGGAATAATACATGAATTTATATCTTCTGTTGGTAGGGGAAATAGACGTTTATTTTTGGATGTGTTAAAAGGTTATGGTACAAGTTTACATGGAACCATCGAGCCAAAACATAATAACCAAAAGAATAACCATGACAGAGGTTAGGTGGAATTGCAGCTGGAGCTTGGTTTGAGATTCATGATTTAGAACATGAAGAAGAATACCGCTACAGAAGAATATCACCTTACAAAAATATAGACTGCGACGCTGTTTATAAGATAGAGATTGAAGGCTTTGATATTGAAGCCTCATAGGAGTTTAGACATTATTCAAATTGTAGATTTTTACATATTGAATAGAATGAAAAAATATTTAAGTTTGAATTTTTAAGACATTTGAAGCTTAATTAAGCGAAAAAGGTGAGCTTAACTTAAAAGAAGGAATAAAAACTTTAAACTTTTTTGAGTTCGAAAAATTAACCATATCATAATAGCCTCGCATACTTCCAAATGGTGACGTTAATAAGCAGCCCGAACTGTATGTATGTGTTTCGCCAGGTTGTAGTATAGGTTTTTGCCCAATGACGCCTTCGCCGCGCACGGTTTCAATATTGTTTAGGGCATCTTTAATTTTCCAATAGCGCGAGTTAAGTTGTACGACGTCTTCGCTAAGGTTTTCAATAGTAACTTTATACTCAAAGGCATAGTTTATTTTATAGTTTTTATAAAACGTGCCTTCAAAATTAGTTTCTACCGAAATTTTAATTCCGCTTGTAACTTGATAAATCATTGCTTTTTCTTCTTCTAAACGAAGATAAGGTATTTTTTGTGTTATGATAACTAAAAAATTATGACATGGCTTTTTTTAAGAAATGTTTAGCAACATAGGTTTCTATGGTTTCATAAAAGTTAAGAATATCTTCTTTTTCTAAAACAGTATTCATAGTTACCATACGCACAAATTCAAGATTATTAAATTTTCCGAAACCTACCATAAGTTGTGAGTCTTGATAAAGTGCAGTACAAAGTTCATTTGCAGCAATGTCTTTATAATTAAAACAAACCGAAATTGAATCTTCAAAATATTAGTGTCCGATAAAATTTTAATTTGTTATACGCTCTGAGTTGGCTTCTCCAAGACCAATAAGTCTATCGAAACGGGCACCTAAATCTCTGTAGTATACGAGGACTTTATAGTTGTTTTCGGTTTGCCAAAAGTTGCCGCTAATAGTACCTTCATTGATAGTTCCGTTAGTATCCACAGTCACAAATTTATAATTGTAGAATCCTTGTTTTAGTTTTAAAACACATTCGTAATCGCCATTTTCTCTATTGTAAATCATACGCGTCATATCTTCTACAGCAAAATTGTTGAAGTTGCCAAAAACATGTACATCTTTATCTGCAAACTCTTCTTCTCTTAGTCTAAAATGAACTAAAGTGTAATCCGTCTGTGTGTCAAGGTTATCTACGCTAACGGCGTTTATCAAAAAATTACCATTAATATCAGGATTCCATGTGTAAGGTCTGTTTTTTCTACTAATTTGCCTAAAGAGATAACTGTGGTATAAATCCTGAAGATCTATAAATTGAACACCTAAATTGGCTGTACGTACATTTTTAGTTTCAAAATTCAAATATTCATTTCCTGCCCAAAAAGAAGCTTTATCATCATATCGGTAAATTAATTCATTACCAACAGTAAATTGAGGTTTTAAGTCTTTAATCGCAGTTTTTAGGTTGTTGTTTTGGATAACTAACGTTTTTATTGTTTCAAGCGGATTGTTAAGATTTAAATCTCCAGAATTAATCTTAATATTTACAATTTGCTTTTCATCAATAGTTTCAAAATTACGCGTTCTTTTAGGTTGTACACCTACTGTAACAATATCTTCGACCAACATAAATTTTCTTGAAAACATGATTTCGTCATAATCGTCGTAAATCGTTATCATGTAGTTTCCTGATTTTAGAAGTCTACGTGTTTGTTGATTTGGAATTCTTAAATCGTAGTGTGAATAAATTTGATAGGTATTCAGCGAGTTGAGGTAATTTATAATTCTAACATTATCAACACCTTTAAGGTATTCACCCTTGACTAATTGTGAGGGCTTCCAGTCAAAGTCAAAATGCTCAATCTTATAATAGAAGTCCTCTTCATTACCCGTAAGTGCATCGAACTCTAAACTAAAAGGCTCCCCAACTCGTAGAATAGGGAGTTGTGCTTGACTTGTGCTTCCTTTAAAAGTGATAGTTTTTATAAAATCTGGAGGTAGTATTTCTTCAGCTTGAGAAAAGCTTAATACAGAATAAGTAATGAGTGATACTAATAAAATCTTCTTTGCCATTATATTGATAATTATTGTATCAAAGATAAACAAAATCTATGCCTTAAATCGGGGCTTTAGATATAGCTTAACTGATTAGTGATTTCTAGTATTATTTGTTTAACGATTTACAACTTAAGAAATAAAACAGGCCAAGATGCTTAAACAAATCGTTTTCGTTGAAAAATGGTTAACAATAATTAACTAAAAATTTTAAGATTGCGTCAGATTATTTATCCTTTAATTCGTATTTTTGCACGGATTTTTTAGATAACTAATCTTAAGAAATATGTCAAAAGACATTAGAATTAAAAAAGGCTTAGATATAAAATTGGTTGGCAAAGCCGAGAAGACAACTGAAAATGCTATTATTAGCAATACGTACTCCATTAAGCCAGAAGATTTTCATAGTATTACTCCAAAACTTGTAGCAAAAGAAGGTGCAAAAGTAAAGGCTGGTGAAACTTTATTTTACAATAAGGATGTTGAGGATATGAAGTTTGTGTCTCCTGTTTCTGGAGAGGTGACTGAAGTTACTCGTGGAGAGCGACGTCGTATTATGGCAATTAAAATAGTAGCCGACAAAGCGCAGACTTACGTAGAGCATGGTAAATTTGATTTAGCAGCAGATGCAGATGCTCTCAAAGCACATTTGTTAGCTTCGGGATGCTGGGCTTTTATAAAACAACGTCCTTATAATGTTGTAGCTAACCCTAACAATACACCAAAAGCTATTTTTGTTTCAGGTTATGCTTCGGCACCACTTGCAGCGGATTTAGATTTTACACTAGCAGATAAAGAGGCTGAATTACAAGCTGCGGTTACTGCATTGTCTAAATTAACAGAAGGTGGTGTACACATATCAGTTGGTAAAGGCTCAACATCTCCATTAGCTAATTTAAATGATGTAACCACTTACACTGTTTCTGGTCCTCATCCGGCTGGAAATGTTGGGACATTAATCAATAAAGTAAACCCTGTAAATAAGGGTGAAGTTGTTTGGACAGTTAATGCTCAAGATTTAGTGATAATAGGAGAACTATTATTGACAGGAAAATTTAATGCCGAAAGAACAATTGCTTTAGCAGGTTCTTCAGTAAAAAAACCACGCTACTTTAAAACTAAAATTGGAGCAGAAGTTGCGACAATGATATATGACAATGGCGTAGATAAAGATGGTAACGACCGCGTAATTTCTGGTAATATATTATCGGGAAAACAAATTGAGCCAGACGGAAATTTAGATTACTACAGTAATGTTATTACCATTATACCAGAAGGTGACGATTACGAATTCTTTGGGTGGAACAAGCCTGTTTTTGACAAAATTTCTACAACGAGAGCTTTAACGTTCTCTTGGATGTTGCCAAACAAAAAGTTTGATTTGGATACAAATACTAATGGTGAGCACCGCGCATTTGTATTAACAGGAAATTACGAACAAGTATTTCCTTTAGATATATATCCAATGCAAATCTTAAAGGCTTGTATGTATCAGGATTTAGATGAAATGGAAGCTTTAGGGATGTACGAAGTTGCACCTGAAGATTTTGCATTGACAGAATTTGTTTGTGTGTCTAAGCAGCCACATCAGCAAATTATACGTAAAGGATTAGATTTAATGTTAAAAGAAATAGGATAAATTTTATAATCGCTAATATCATTCTAAGCGATATAAAAACATCAGCAATATGGGTTTAAAACAAAATTTACACAGTTTTAAAATGAAAAATAAGGACAAGAAATGGCTTCCTGCCTTTAATGCCTTATTTACATTTTTATACACACCAAATGAAACGACGCATAACGGAACGCACATCAAAGCTGCTGACGATTTAAAGCGTACGATGAATACGGTTATTATAGCATTAGTTCCATGTTTAATTTTTGGTATTTTTAATGCTGGATATCAGCATTATTTAGCACTCGGAGAAATTGAATCTGCAAACGGCTTTTTAGGTGCTTCTTTTTGGACACTTGATAACCTTCTTATTGGAGCAGCAACTGTATTACCTTTAGTTATAGTCTCCTATGGTGTAGGTTTGGCAGTAGAATTTGTTTTTGCTGTTATCAAAGGCCATGAAGTTGAGGAAGGTTACTTGGTTACAGGTATGTTAGTACCGCTAATAGTGCCTGTAGACATTCCGTTATGGATGCTAGCAGTAGCTGTTATTTTTGGAGTCGTTATAGGAAAAGAAGTTTTTGGTGGTACAGGAATGAATATTCTTAACCCAGCACTAACAATCCGTGCATTTTTATTCTTTGCATATCCAACATGGATGTCTGGAGATAAAGTTTGGGTACATGGTGCAGTAGAGCGCGACCAAATGATAGCGGCAGGTCAAAACTTAGATGCTATGTCTGGAGAAACTATATTAGGAACCTACGCTGCAAATAATACTGTAGATTACAGTTTTATGGATATGTTTTGGGGATTAATACCTGGTTCAGTAGGTGAAACTTCAAAGTTCTTAATTATAATTGGCGCTCTATTTTTAATTTTCACTAAAATAGGGAGTTGGAGAATTATATTCTCAACATTAGTCGGTGCTTTAGCGATGGGCTTAATTTTCAACGGTGTCGTTGAGATGGGTTGGATTGGAGAAACAAGTAAGTTTTATGGATTAATGAGTGTACCATTTTGGCAACACCTCATTATAGGAAGTATACTATTCGGAGCCGTTTATATGGCAACTGATCCTGTGACAGCATCACAAACTAATAAAGGAAAATGGATTTATGGATTTTTAATAGGATTTATTTCAATTATGATTCGTGTATTTAATCCAGCTTATCCAGAAGGTGTATTCTTAGCCATATTATTAATGAATGTATTTGCACCAACAATAGATCATTACGTGGTTCAAGGAAATGTTAAACGTCGTATGAAACGTGCTAAAGTTAAAGTAGCTTAACTATGGAAAAAAGAACAGATAAAAATTCATATACGGTAATATTTGCCGTAGGAATGGTATTAGTTGTAGGAGCGTTGTTAGCGTTTTTGGCATCTTATCTTAAACCGACTATTACCGAAAACAGAAGACTAGAGAAACAACAAAATATTCTTTATGTTCTAGGAGTTAACGAAAATGATGAGTCAAGCGCAGTATTTGTCTCTGCGGATAAAGCACCAGAAGCTTTTTCAGAAAATGTAAAAGAGCAATTGGTATTAACTATTGACTCTAATGGCAAAATAACAAAGACCCAAACTCGTGATGATTATTTTAAAGAGACCAATAAAGAACCTTATTTAATTGATGTTAAAAAAGAACAGGATAAGGCTAAAAATGGAGAGTCAAGAAAGTTGCCACTTTTTGTTGGAGAAAACAAAGAAGGTAAAACCGTTTATGTAGCACCAATTTATGGAAAAGGATTATGGGATGCCATTTGGGGTTATGTCGCAATAGATGAGGACATGATAGTAAGAGGCACTTATTTTGACCATAAAGGAGAAACAGCTGGATTAGGAGCTAACATAAAGCAACGTTATTTTATGGATGATTTCTATGGAGAACATCTATTAACTAAAGCTGGTGTTTTTAAAGGTATTACTGTAGCTAAGGGAAATGCAGACCCTTTAAATAAAGATAAAACAGATAACGAAGTAGATGCTATTGCAGGTGCAACAATTACCGGAGATGGTGTTTCTGCTATGATAAAGAAAGATTTGAGGTTGTATAAGCCTTACTTTGATAACTTAAAAAATAATTAATTATGGGTATATTATCAAAAAAAGATGCTGCATTATTAAAAGATCCTTTCGCGGATAACAACCCAATTACGATACAAGTTTTAGGAATTTGTTCAGCTCTCGCAATTACAGCAGAGTTAGAGGCATCAATAGTAATGTCTATATCCGTACTATTTGTTATGGGAGTAGGTAATGTAGTCATTTCATTAATACGAAATATTATTCCTTCAAAAATTAGAATTATAGTACAGCTTGTTGTTGTTGCTACATTAGTAATTATTGTAGACCAAGTTCTCAAGGCATACGCTTATGAACTTAGTAAAACACTTGGTGCATTTATTGGTTTAATTATCACTAACTGTATTATTATGGGACGTTTTGAAGCTTTTGCTTTGGGGAATGGTCCATGGCGTTCATTCTTAGATGGTATTGGTAACGCAGTTGGATATGCAGTAATATTAATCATAGTAGGATTCTTCAGGGAATTATTAGGTTCTGGAACATTATTAGGTTTTCCAGTTTTAGGAGATCCAATTGCAAAAACAGGATTGTATGCTATAGGTTACGAAAATAATGGATTTATGTTATTGTCTCCAATGGCACTTATTGTTGTTGGTATTATAATTTGGATACAGCGTTCAAGAAATAAAGCATTAATCGAAGATTAAAACAGTAGCAATAATTATTTGTTTTTAGCTCAAGCAGAAATTTAAAACACATGGAACATTTAGAATTATTTTTTAAATCAATTTTTATAGATAACATGGTATTTGCAACATTCCTAGGGATGTGTTCTTACCTAGCTGTATCTAAAAAGGTATCAACAGCTGTAGGTCTTGGAGCTGCTGTTATATTTGTATTAGCAATAACAGTGCCGCTTAACTGGTTATTAGACCAGTACTTACTTCAGCCTGGTGCATTATCATGGTTGGGTGCAGAGTATGCAGACTACGATTTAAGCTTCTTATCATTCATCATGTTTATTGCCACTATAGCTACCATGGTACAATTGGTTGAGATTGTTGTTGAAAAATTTTCACCTTCATTATACAATTCACTAGGTATATTTTTACCATTGATTGCTGTGAACTGTGCTATTTTAGGCGGTTCTTTATTTATGCAATCAAGAGAGATAGCAAGTTTAGGATTGGCTTTAAATTATGGGATAGGCTCTGGGATTGGATGGTTCTTAGCAATTCTTTCAATTGCTGCTATTCGTGAAAAAATTAGATACAGTAGCGTACCAGCACCGCTAAGAGGCTTAGGGATTACTTTTATTATTACAGGTCTAATGGCTATTGGTTTTATGAGTTTTGGTGGTATGCTTACAGGTGGCGATGAAGCGCCAGCGCCAGAAACCCAAACTGCTGTTATCGAAGAAATTAAAGAAGAAGAAAAACAGAAAGAGGCTAAAGTGGTTACAGACTTAACTTTAGCAGAAACTGTAAACAACTAATAGAAAAGAATATGATGTTATTAGCTGCAAGTACAATAGGAACAATAGTAGCCACGGTAAGCGCTTTTTTACTGGTGACTATACTTTTAGTGGCTTTGTTACTAACTGTAAAACAAAAATTATCACCTTCCGGACCAGTTAAAATATTAATTAACGGCGAGCGTGAAATAGAAGTGGCTTCTGGTAGTACACTTCTAAACACATTAGGTAGTAATAAAGTCTTTTTACCATCGGCTTGTGGTGGTGGTGGAACCTGTATTCAATGTGAGTGTCATGTTCTTGAAGGTGGTGGTGAAGCGCTTCCAACGGAGACGCCTCATTTTTCCAGAAAAGAACTTAAGGAAGGTGCACGTTTAGCTTGTCAGGTAAAGGTGAAGCAAGATATGGAAATTACCATTCCAGAAGAGGTGTTTGGTATCAAAAAATGGGAAGCTACTGTTGTGCGTAATTACAATGTAGCCTCATTTATTAAGGAATTTGTTGTTGAGATTCCTGAAGATATGGGTTATAAAGCTGGTGGGTATATTCAAATTGAAATTCCAGAATGTGAAATTAAATATTCTGATATTGATATCACGGCACACCCAGAAGAGCATGAAACGCCAGACAAGTTTCAAGCAGAATGGGATAAGTTTGGTCTTTGGCCATTGGTAATGAAGAATAATGAAACTGTTGAGCGTGCTTATTCTATGGCTTCTTACCCAGCAGAAGGTCGTGAGATTATGTTGAATGTACGTATTGCAACACCACCATGGGATAGAAGTAAAAACCAATGGATGGATGTCAATCCAGGCGTAGCATCATCTTATATTTTTGCACAAAAACCAGGAGCTAAAGTAACTATTTCTGGACCTTATGGAGAGTTCTTCATCAATGAGTCAGAAAGTGAAATGCTTTACGTTGGTGGTGGTGCAGGTATGGCGCCAATGCGTTCGCACTTATACCATTTGTTCAGAACGGTTAAAACTGGTCGTAAAGTAACCTATTGGTATGGTGGACGTTCTAAAAGGGAGTTGTTCTACATTGAGCACTTTAGAAAATTAGAAAAAGACTTCCCTAACTTCAAATTCTATATGGCACTTTCTGAGCCTCTAGAAGAAGATAACTGGAAAGTAAAAAAAGATATCAATGATGAAGATGGAGATGGTTTTGTAGGCTTTATCCATAACTGCGTTATCGATAACTATTTAAATCATCATGACGCGCCAGAAGATATAGAATTATACTTCTGTGGACCTCCATTAATGAACCAAGCGGTACAAAAAATGGGTGAAGACTTTGGTATTCCAGATGAGCATATCAGATTTGATGATTTCGGAGGTTAGGTAACAATTACCATCTCTCAAATAATATTCAAAACAAAAACCAACGTAGATGCGTTGGTTTTTTTGTTAAATAATTTAAAATCTAATAAGAAAGTAGATACTTAGGTTTATCATTTTCATACTCAAAAAGCTTAGAATAATCCATGATGTTAGATATACCTTCCAATCTGCATAAATGTGAAACTACTGCCGATAAACCTTTAAAAAGAACTTCTTTATCAGTCGTATTTTTTGGTTTAGAATTTTTATAATGAAGTGGTACAGTGTAACCACAAGCCCTAAGAAATACTGATTCTATAGTTAGCAACTCTAAAGGTGTATACCCATTAAAACGGCGACCTATATTCTGGTGAAATTTACCAATATAATTAAGCTGTTTCGAGCCATGGTTGTCAGATAGGTATTTCCAACTTTCGGTATTATTCAAAATATTCCCAACAGCACATTGTTTGCAACATTCAGGATTTAAGGTGTTATTATGAAATGCTATATAAAGCCTTTCTATAGCAGCATCAAAGCGTTTTGAAGTTTTCATGAGACTTTTTTTTCTTTTTCGAAAGTAAAAGATACGAAAAAAATAAAAGTCAAATGAAGTCAACCATTTATATTCTACAATTAAAAAGACAGCAGTTCTATTGCCTATAATTAAAACTTCATGTGTACTAAGTTCATTTTTTGAAAAGGAATAACCTGTCGGGACATTGACTTCACGAGTTCCAGAGGTATCTTTAATTCTAAATTTACTTCGAACTAAAGCATATCCAAAATGTGATTTTTGGTAATGCAACTCATAACCAAACTTGGGTGGAAATGTACACTTTAAGGCTCTTAATTTTATATTGTCTTCATTTTATATTGTCTTCAACAGCTTTACAAACGGAGTTTCCATTCCAACTTGCTTCTAATGGGTCTGGTAAGTCAGGCTGTTCTGTTTTGTAATTCAATAAAAGAGTAGCTAATAATATTGTTATATGAAGATGATATTTTTTATATTCAAAATAATAAAGGCATGATATATTGAAATAAAACAATTAATAAAGCCACTGAAATTAAATTCAAAATTATGCCTGCACGCGCCATTTGATGCACTTTTATAAATCCGCTAGCAAAAACTATGGCATTTGGCGGTGTGGCCATTGGTAGCATAAATGCACAACTACTTGCAATAGTTACAGGAATAAGTAAATGTAAAATAGGGATGTCTAAACCAATAGCAATACCGGCGACTACTGGAGCTAAAACAGCTGTTAAGGCCACGTTACTCATTAGTTCTGTCACAAATAGCATTAAGACTATAAGTAGAGATGCTGTAATTAAAATACCAATATTAGCATTAGATATATTAGCAGAAACCATATCTACAATACCACTTGCAGACATACCTTTTGCCAAAGCCAAACCACCACCAAACAGAATTAAAATGCCCCAAGCCAGTTTTTGAGTATCCTTCCACTGCAATATAAAATCTCCTTTTTTAAGGTTATTCGGAATGGTAAATAAGGCAATAGCTCCAAAAATACTAATCATAGTATCGCTTAGTTTTAGTTCAGGTAAAAGCGAATTAATAAGGCTTCTAAAAATCCACAGCGAGACTATGATTGCAAAAATGATAAGTACATGACGCTCTTTAGGCGTTAATTTCCCCAGTTTTTTTAATTCATTAGAAATAACTGATAGAGACGCTCCAAAAACCAAGCCTTTACAAGGAAACAAGAGTTTAACCAAAACCAAATACACTATAGATATAAGTATAATCGAAAACGGTAAGCCAAAAGACATCCATTTGGCAAAGCTTACTTCAGTATTATACTCATTTTCAAGTAACCCAATAAGTACCGAATTTGGGGGTGTGCCAATAACCGTTGCAATACCACCTGCATTGGCGGCAAAAGCAATACCGAGCATTACGCTTAAGGAAAAATTTTTATCTGCTTTTGTAAAACCATCATCATCATTAATTAATAGGGTAATTACAGACATGGCTATCGGTAACATTACCACAGTACTTGCAGTATTACTTATCCACATGCTCATAAAAGCTGTTGCAATCATGAATCCAAGGGTAACTTTATTTGGTGAAGTTCCTGTGAGTTTAATTATCGAAAGCGCTATACGTTTATGCAGATTTACTTTCTCTAGAGCCAAAGCCAATACAAAACCACCAAAAAATAGAAATACGATTGGGCTACCATAGTTTGCACCAACATCTGCTATAGGCATAATTTTAAACAAAGGAAAAAGGAGCAACGGTAAAAGTGCAGTTACCGATATGGATACAGCTTCTGTAATCCACCAAATAACCATCCATAGGGCAACACCAATTACGGTATCTGCTTTTTCTAAAATTATACTAATCGTTGAAAACTGAATTATTAAAAAGAGCAATGGTCCCAAAAAGAGACCAATACGTTTTGATAATGGGTGGTTTTTCATGATTTAAAAATAGAAATTAAATACGAAACATAAGCTTTTAATCGTTTTTACGTCATGATAAAAAAATATTAATCTTTCTATTTGTAGTAACTGTGGTTGCAGTTTTTGCATTTCAGTTTCAGCCTGTAAAGCAAACGGTAGTAGCAGTTGTTGCTAAACCGAGTTACCTGAATAAGACCGGAAAAATACTAAAAACGAGAGTTCTCATTCCCGAAAATTTTAAACGTGTGACTTACGATTCAACTTTATTCGCTTTCAGGTTTAATACCTCGAGGCTTGCCTCGTTAATTATTACTATTTTGTGACTCGATGTCACAGAATAGTAAATATATCCATAAAAGTCATAATGTTACAGTTTTACTATATCA
>NZ_JABDQL010000043.1 GCF_013042245.1 Winogradskyella sp.
TGATATAGTAAAACTGTAACATTATGACTTTTATGGATATATTTACTATTCTGTGACATCGAGTCACAAAATAGTAATAATTAACGAGGCAAGCCTCGAGGTATTAAACCTGAAAGCGAATAAAAAAGGTGATTTTTAGAAGATTACCATTCTTAAATTCTATAATTACTATTACTTTACATTATTGCTTTTTGTATAGAATCTTATTTGCATTGTGGTCAACTTTTCTTACTAATTCCCCATTTTTATAATACTCCCAGATTCCTGTTTTTAGGTTATTAACGAAGTTTCCCTTCGCCCTAACATTACCTTCAATATCATAATACGAAGTATTTCCGTTGAGTTTGTCTACTGAATAGCTTGAGTTTTGAAGTAACTTTCCCGACTCAGAATAAATTTTGTACTGTCCATCCTGAACTCCATTTCTATAGTCTATTTCTTCAGCGATTTTTCCATCTATAAAATAAACTACACGCTTACCGTCTAAGTTTCCTTTGGAATTATAATGTTCTTCAATCATTACATTATTAGAGTTTTTATGATAGAAAACCCAATCGTCAATAAAATTTTTACCATCCATTTTACCCTTACTTACAATTTTTCCATTTGAAGCCGTAAAGGTCACTTCTGAAATATCGTTCTCAGGATTAAAAACTTTAATAGCGCTTAAAACACTCTTTTTACGTTTGAGTTTGTAGTATTTAAACGTATCTATTTCTTTTCCATGGTTAAACTTTCCTTCGTAACGTAGCTGATTGGTATTTGGATAATTTTTATGCCATACACCGTGTCTTTTCCCACTTTTATCGAATTTATTTACTTGATTTTGAGCAGGAAGCGATGTTAAAATTATTGTAAAAATAATACCTAAAATAATTTTACGTCTAATCATTTATTAGATTTGTTAAACAAAATGAACAAAAATTTATTAACTCTAAAAAAATTCAAAAAAATGAAATTTATTTCAAAAAACTTAAAATTACTTACAGTATTTCTTTTGGTTTTAGGAATTTCTGCATGTAGCGACGATGATGACAACAACATACCTACATCGACTACTGTTGTAGATGTGGCTGTTACAAATGGTTTTACATCTTTGGCTGAAGCCTTAACTAGAGCGAATCTAGTGACCACTCTACAAGGAGTCGGACCTTTTACAGTATTTGCACCAGATAATGCTGCATTCCAAGCTTTGTTAAACTCTAACCCAGCATGGAATACAATAGATGATATTGATATCGACTTATTAACTACAGTACTTAAAAATCACGTAGTTGTAGGTTCTACAATTCCTTCCTCAGCTATTTCAGATGTAGGTGTTTATACAAATGTTGATGCTACTGGTCCAGAAAACAATAATTTAAGTTTATACGCAAGAAACAATTCTGGAACTGTTGAAATTAATGGTGGAGACGGAACAACAACTGCTCCTCGAAATGGTGCTGATGTTACTTTCGCAGATCAAAATGCTGATAACGGTGTAGTACACGTCATAAACAAAGTGTTATTACCTCCAACTATTATAGACATGGCTTTAGCAAATCCTGAATTTGGTAGCTTAGTGGCTTCATTAACAACCGATGGACAGCCAGATTTTGTATCTACATTATCTACAGCAAATGGCACTTCTCCAGCCCCTTTCACAGTATTTGCTCCAACTAATGCAGCTTTCCAAGCTTTATTAGACTCAAATATGATGTGGAATAGTCCTGCAGATATCGATACTGCATTATTAACTGCAGTACTAGAGCATCATGTATTAGCTGCACAAAATGTACAATCTGTAGATTTAGTCCAAAATGGAACGACAAGTCCTGTAACATTACAAGGACAAACTATAAATATTATACTTCCTGGAACAAACGGAAACATTGCAGATGTGGTTGATGGTGCTGGTAATGATGCTGGTATTATTGCAGTAGATGTGCAAACATCCAATGGCGTGATACACGTCGTAAACGCAGTACTACTACCTGCGAGTTAAAAAATAAAAGTCGAGGCTGATTACCTCATCTTTATATTGATTGATTTAGTTAGTGAAAAGCCTCCATTGGAGGCTTTTCTTATTTTAGAACTATACTCTATATTTATAACTTGAAATCAATTTATGGACATAAATAAAAATATAGAAAATAATGTTACCAAAAACATTAAGCTCTTTTCTTCAAAATCAATTACTCTCACCACTTTTTTTGGAGGACCATTGAGCGCAGGCTACTTAATAGGAGCGAATTTTAAAAATTTAAAAAATACGATGAAGGAAGAAAATCTTTAATCATTGTATTATATCTACTGCAGCTCTATTTTATCTAATCTTAATTATTCCTGAAAGTATAATGGATAAAAATGAAATAATACTCAAATACTCCCAAACACGCCTAGAATTATTTTTACTCACAAGAAAAGCTGTAGATCAAGACACAAATAAATATGACTATAAAATATTTTGATTTAAACTCTAAAATCGAAAATTTACTTAGCCTACTAAATTAAACAATAAAGCCAGAACATTAGTTCTGGCTTTATTGTTTATATGTAAAAATTATTTCTTCTTATTACGTTGTTGCATTTGTTTTTGTTTTTCTGCTTGCTCCATCATATCTGCCATCTTTTTCTGAAAACGATTTTGCTTCTTAGGCTTACTTTTACTCACTTCAATTTTAGCTAAGACCTTTTCTTCATCTATAATATAATTCTTAATCACTAACATAATACCTATACTGATTAAGTTAGAAATAAAATAGTATAAACTTAATCCAGATGCATAATTGTTAAAGAATACCAACATTAGTAATGGAGAGAAATAAATCATATACTTCATCATCTTGCTCATATCGGGCATACCTTCTTGTGGTGGACCTTGCATAGCAGTTTGCTGACCTGTTGTCATTTTCATGTAAAAGAAAATAGCAATCGCCGCTAATATTGGGAACAAACTCACGTGGTCTCCGTAAAACGGAATTGGAAATGGTAACTCTGCAATACTATCATAAGAACTTAAATCATCTGCCCAAAGGAAGCTTTTTTGGCGCAAATCGAAAGCTGTTGGGAAGAACATAAATAAAGCATAGAATACTGGTATTTGCATTAAACCAGGTAAACAGCCACTAAGAGGACTTGCTCCTGCTTTGTTTTGTAATGCCATAGTCTCTTGCTGCGCTTTTAGCTTGTTATCTTTGTGTTTTGCTCTAATAGCATCCAATTCTGGCTTCAGTATTTTCATCTTAGCTTGCGATAAAAACTGCTTGTATTGTACAAAAGACAGTAAGATTTTAACCAAAATGGTCATCACTATAATAGCTATACCGTAAGGTAAAAAGCCACTTAAAAATCCAAATAACGGAATAAACACCGCTTTATTAATCCAACCAAAAATTCCCCAACCAAAAGGAATACTTTCTTCTAAGTTCTTGTCATAAGACTTTAAAATCTTAGCATCTGTTGGCCCATAATATAAACCCATAGATTTATCAAAGTTTCCGCCACTAAGCTTTAATGGAATTTTGGATGCATATAGTTTCGTAAAAACCGTATCAACTTCTTCATCTTCTACTAAATCCTTTGAAGACATGTTCACAGACTTGAATGGTGAATTTGGTACTAAAATACTACTAAAAAAATGCTGTCTATAGGATAACCAATAGACATCTGACACCAACTCTTCATCATCACTCATCTGAGCCAGTTTATCAATTTTATCCCCATCGTGCTGATAGGTTAAGCGTGTGTACCTATTTTCATAGCTAACGCTCTGGTCATTACTATACGCCTTTAACTTCCAATCTAGATTAATTTCTTGGGAACTATTAACCACATTATCCAAACCTTGTGATTTAATTGAAAAATCAATCATATAATCGTTAGGCTTTAACTCATATCTATATTCAAGAAAACGTGTTTCTGAAACCTTAAGCTTCATAGAAACCACGGTATTTTCACCGCTTTTAGACACAGATGGTTGAAAATATAAATTCTCTGTATTTAAGACACGATTATCTGTAGTAGAAAAATTGATATTAAAATTTGTATTACCATCTTTAATCAGATAAATAGGCTTATCGTTATTATCTACAAATGCTTTCAATTTTACTTCCGCAAGGTGACCACCTTTGTTGTAAAATTTAAGTGCCAACACATCAGTCTCAACTTCAGTTACCGCATCTGTAGCTGATGGTAACGTTGAAGCGTAAGCAAAAGCACCTAACTTATTCTGAAGCGCTATTTGTTGTAAAGAATCTGAAGCCATTACATTAGAGTAATCTTCGGCTGTAGTTACTTTTGTGGTTAAGGCTTGTTTCTCTTCTTTTTCTTTATTTTCCGCTGCTACTTGTTCTGCTTCAGCTTTCTTTTGAGCTTCTAATTCTTCTGGAGATGGCTGATTTTGGTAGAAGTACCAAATCATAATTCCGAATAATAGAACAAATCCAATGACTGAGTTAATGTCAAATTTCTTTTCTTCCATATAATAATAACCGACTTAGCGGTAGTAATTGATTAGTTATTTTGATAACCCAAAAAGCTATCCAAAGTTTTATACATGCCAAACTGACACACTATTTTTTGTTTTTATATTTAAGTGCTGCCGCAACAAAAGAGACAAACAAAGGATGCGGATTTGCCACGGTACTTTTATATTCTGGGTGGTATTGTACTCCGACAAACCAATTGTGAGTTGGTATCTCTATAATTTCTACCAAACCAGTTTCAGGATTGTAGCCTGTTGCTTTTAATCCAGCGTTTTCTATTTGTGCTTTGTAATCGTTATTAAATTCGTAACGATGACGATGACGCTCTTTTATGTTGGTTATTTTGTAAGCTTCGTAAGCCAAACTATCCTTCTCTAAAGTACAATCCCAAGAACCTAAACGCATGGTTCCGCCTTTGTTTACAACATCCTTTTGAGATTCCATTAAAGCAATTACCGGATGTGAGGTATGCTCATTCATCTCAGTAGAATTAGCACCTTGTAATCCTAAAACATTACGAGAATATTCAATCAATGCCATTTGCATACCTAAGCAAATTCCTAAAAACGGAATATTATGTTCTCTCACATAACATACAGCTTCAATCTTACCCTCAATACCGCGCTCTCCAAAACCTGGCGCTACTAAAACACCATCTAAATGACTTAGTTTTTTTTCTGCATCAGTTACAGTAAGGTATTCAGAATGTATAGATTCTATATTTACTTTAACTTCGTTTTCGGCACCTGCGTGGATAAATGCTTCTAAGATAGATTTGTAAGAATCCTGAAGCTCTACATACTTCCCAATTAACCCAATAGTAACTTCTCCTTTTGGATTTTTATGACGGTGAACAAATTGGTTCCATGAAGTTAAATCTGGCTTATCACTATTAAGTTGTAATTTATTTAGAACCACTTTATCTAAACCTTCTTCTAACATTAAATTCGGTACATCGTAAATAGTTGATGCATCAATAGATTGGATGACGGCTTCCTCTTTCACGTTACAAAAACGTGCTAATTTATTCTTAATACTATCGCTTAATTCGTGCTCAGTACGACAAACTAAAATATCGGCTTGTACACCACTCTCCATCAATGTTTTAACGCTATGTTGTGTAGGTTTGGTTTTTAACTCTCCTGCTGCAGATAAATAAGGTACTAAAGTCAAGTGTATGACACAAGTATTACCTTCTCCTAAATCCCATTCTAACTGACGTACCGCCTCTACATATGGTAAAGATTCAATATCTCCAACAGTACCACCAATTTCGGTGATGACAATATCATAATCGCCTGAGTTTCCTAAAATCTGAATACGGTTTTTAATCTCGTCTGTAATATGTGGAATAACTTGTACAGTTTTGCCTAAAAATTCGCCACGACGTTCTTTGTCAATAACACTCTGGTAAATGCGACCTGTTGTTACATTATTGGCTTGTGATGTAGGTACATTTAAAAAGCGCTCGTAATGACCCAAATCTAAATCCGTTTCTGCTCCATCGTCAGTAACGTAACATTCACCATGCTCATAAGGATTTAATGTCCCTGGATCGATATTAATATATGGGTCTAATTTTTGGATGGTAGTTCTGTAGCCTTGTGCTTGAAGTAATTTGGCTAGAGATGCTGCTATAATGCCTTTTCCGAGAGAAGAAGACACGCCGCCTGTTACAAAAATATACTTTGGATATGTTGTCATGTTGCGCTTATAAACGCAGGCAAATTTACAAAATTAAATGACTTATTAGAGAATTGTTTTGGGTTTGTTTTTGATTGGTGATTTAGCGAGAATCCTAGAACAAATTACATTACAATGAAGCCCAAATGTCTTGACTTTTAATTTTTTAATCTAACTTCTTTTAAAATACCATAAAATTAATTGAAACTGGATTTTATTTAAGCGTTAAACGTAACACCAAAAAAAACGCTCTAAAACTCTCGCTTTACCTTATAAATAATATCTTCCAAACCATTCACCTTTATTTCATACATCTGTTGCATCATATTACCCAGTTTCCCTTTTGGAAAGCCTTTTTGTTTAAACCAAGTGTAATAATATTCTGGGATATCTACTAAGTATTGACCTTTATATTTACCAAAAGGCATTTTGTATTTGGCAAGCTCTATAAGCGTTTCTTTATTACCTGATATCATCTATTGTGTTTTATAGGCTTCAAGCTTTTTAAGCGCTTTAGCTATGTAAAGATTCCATGCTGCTTGCTTTTCTTTATTGATGGAATGGTTGGTTTCATCATCATATCGTTGCTGCATCTTGTATGAGTCTCTACTAATAGATTTGTACAAATCATTAAGCTGACTCTTTAATCTAGCTGATGGTTTAATTTTACTAATTTTCTTACGCAATAGAAGTGCGTGCAATTCGGTAATATCAAAATGTAATTGCTCGTGCTTTAATATGTAAGGTGTAGCAACTTCGGGTTTGTACCAAGATTCTGTTGGGTAGAACAAGCACTCTACATTAGTCGTAAAATCAGTAATTGTATTCCCTGTTTTGCCAATTGAAAACCCAAAAGAAATTCCAGAAACAGTTTGTGCTGCTGCGTCGTTGTTTCTATTTGGTTTGCCCTTAAAATTTTTCCATAAAATGGGTTTTTCCGCTTGCCAAGACATCGTCTCTAAATCTTCGTTTTGACCAAAGCAAATGGTTGAAATTAAAAGGAAAATCCTAACAAATTTCATTATCGATATATATGAATTTAAACTAGAAACGCTTAGCCGCATGTAATATTGTTACATCATGGTTAGCTAACACTTACACTTACTGAGTTTAGTTAACCTCAACAATCTTCAAATTATAGTGACGTACAATATAAGAAGCTTGATTAATGAAGCCACCAAACATTTTCTTAGAATAGTTAAATTTATTCTCAATATATTCAGTAGCGTAGGTGTCATTTGTATTTGGCAAACCATCTTCTGTTGATGCCAAACGCAGTAAAATATCTAATGTTAAATCAAATCCTCTCATCGCATATTTACTTGGAGACAAGCCATACTTAGAGGTATAATTTTTTACAAAACTATTTCCTGATTTTTCGTCATACTCTTTATAAATTGAGGCATAGTGAAATTTTAAATTTGATAGATGGTAATTGTTATCTGGATCATTACTTTCAAAAGCCTTACTCTTATCTGTAGTTGTTAAGATAATTTCTACATCATCAACTGAAAGTCCATTGAGAAGACTAATTATACTCGAGCCAAAGGACACATCGTCTGTTTCTAAAAACACAATATTTTTTCCTTTTTTAAATAAATTCTCAAAAGTTACAGGATATATAAAATAGGCATCTTTCCCTTTATCCTTACCTTCTTTAGTTATCTCAGAAAATAATTGTTTTGCCTCTGGAAAATGTCTCTTTAAATTATTATTTACACCTCTATGTTTTTGGTCAGAAATAATAACTACTTGATTTTTTGTAGAGTCTTGCTTTACAAAATCTACCATTTTTTGTTCGAGTATTTTTTTATCTGGAATAGTTTGATATACATTAGTAGTCACTTTTGATGGCTTAGCTAATGGGGCAAATACGGGTACTGAATTACCCCTAACTTCAGATACAAAACGATCAAAGTTCTTGCTCATCATTGGGCCAATAATAGCATCATAGTCTGAAAAATCTTCTTTATTAGTGATGTTTGAAATTTCACTTGTTCTGTTTTCAGTATCAAATACTTTTAAATTTGAAGAAATGCCTAGTTGTTTGGCTGAATCTAAAGCCATCAGTACACCCGAATGAAAATCTAAAGCGGTACTTAAAATGCGATCAGATTTGATGATATCTTTAGCTTCCGCAACCGAATCCAAATCAATGCGCTGAAGTCTAAAAGGCATTAAAATTGCTAGGCGTTTCGTAGATGTATTTATAATGTTATCTCGTAAATCTGTAACATTAAAATCTCCAATAATACTATCAGTTAAAATCTCAATGCCTGCCGGTAATTTTAATACCATACCCGCTTTGAGACCTGATTCTTTAAGTTCAGGATTTAAAGCTTCAAGTTCTTCTTTAGTTAAGTCTAGTTTCTTTTTTAATCTAAAGAAACCTTCTTTTGGTTGCACCTCATAATAATTTGAAGCAGTGTCAGTTTGCTTCTCTTCATTGTCTGCAATATTAGGCACATTAAGCACATCACCTGGTTGTAGCACTTCCTTTATATCAGGATTTAAGGCTTCTAATTCCGAAACTGTAATCCCAAACTTATATGCAATACGCCATTTACCTTCTTTTGGTCTAACTGCATATTTCTTTATAGTATTAGAGAACGTCTGCTTAGAAACCACAGTCTTATATCGCGGTATTCTTATACGGTCACCTCTGCGTAAGTTTTCTGAATATAATCTTGGATTTGCTTTTTTAATTTCAGCTTCAGTAACATTATAGCTTTTAGACAGTCCATAGAGTGTTTCTTTACGCCTTACTTTATGTTTTTTGTAATCTATAATTTCTTTAGATTCTTCAATAATAGGTTCGTTTTTTACTTTAGAAACAGGTATTATGAGTGTTGTATTTACTCCAAAATCGTCTTTAGCATCTGGATTGAGAGCCAAAATATCAAAAGGTGTCACCAAATATTGCTTGGCTATACTTTCTAAAGTTTCACCAGATTTTACCTTGTGAGTTTTATACTCTTGTGCCTGAGCATAAAATGAACAAACAAAAATTAAGATGGTTAAAAAAATCTTCATATAAATATTAATTACTGGAAAATAATCACTGCAAGCTGTTTTACTGTAAACTGCCAATTAAGACTTATTCCCATTCAATAGTAGCAGGTGGCTTTGAGCTAATATCGTACACTACTCTATTAACGCCTTTTACTTTATTTATTATTTCGTTAGAGGTCTTTTGCAAAAACTCATAGGGTAAATTTACCCAATCTGCCGTCATACCATCTGTACTTTCAACTGCTCTCAAGGCTACACATTTTTCATAAGTACGTTCATCTCCCATAACACCTACACTATTAACTGGTAAAAGCATTGCTCCTGCTTGCCAAACCTTATCATATAAATTCCAAGAACGTAAATTATTAATAAAAATAGCATCGACTTCTTGTAATATACGAACTTTCTCTCGCGTTAGATCTCCAAGAATCCTAATAGCCAAACCAGGACCAGGAAATGGATGGCGGCCTAATAAATGACTATCCATATTCATAGAAGCACCTACGCGTCTTACTTCATCTTTAAATAATGCTTTCAATGGCTCTACAACTTCAAGCTTCATAAAGTCTGGTAAACCTCCTACATTATGATGACTTTTTATGGTTGCACTTGGACCACCAGTAGCCGAAACACTTTCAATGACATCTGGATAAATCGTTCCTTGTGCTAGCCATTTTACATCCTGTATCAAATGTGCTTCATCATCAAAAACCTCTATGAACACGCGACCTATAGTTTTACGTTTTTCTTCTGGGTCGCTCTTTCCTGCTAAGGCATCCAAAAAGCGTGCCGAAGCGTCTACGCCTTTGACATTAAGGCCCATACCTTCGTATTGATGTAGTACATCTTCAAATTCATTTTTACGCAGTAAACCATTATTTACAAAGATGCAATAGAGATTTTCGCCAATAGCCTTGTGTAACAACATGGCAGCTACTGAAGAATCTACGCCACCAGACAACCCTAAAACAACTTTATCATTCCCTAATTTTTCTTTTAAGTCTTCTACAGTTTCCTCAACAAAAGCATTTGGCGTCCAATCTTGTTTAACCTCTGCAATTTTCACTAAGAAATTCTGAAGCAATTGATACCCATCGGTAGAATGGTAAACTTCAGGATGAAACTGAATCGCATACGTATCTTCGCCTTCAATTTTAAATGCAGCGTTTTCAACGTCTTCTGTACTTGCTAATAAAACACCTCCTGTGGGTAACTTTTTTATAGTATCACTATGACTCATCCAAACTTGGCTGCTTTCGTGAATATTCTCAAAAAAATCTTCACCATCTTTTATATAACCAAGGTTGGCTCTACCATACTCTCTTGTATTGGATTCTGCAACCTCTCCACCAGAAAAATGCGCCAAATATTGTGCACCGTAACAAACGGCGAGCATCGGCTTTTTTCCTCTGATACCTTCTAAGTTAGGATGAAGCGCTTCTTCTGAACGAACAGAAACAGGACTACCTGATAATATAACAGCTTTAAAACTGTCTGAATCTGATGGAATTTTATTAAATGGATGAATCTCGCAGTAGATGTTTAACTCTCTAACGCGACGCGCAATAAGCTGTGTGTATTGCGAACCGAAATCTAAAATAAGGACTTTGTTGTGTTGCATGCACAAAAATAGTAATTGATGTGCAATTTACTATTTACCAAATGCGATTTTTTGAATAGTTTTTAACAGCATTGTAAAGTAGAAAAATTACAATTTTATAATTGTAAAATCTCCTCTTAGTGGCTGAAGTGCTTTTATCAACTCTAGAATTAAATTGTCGCCAAATTCCAAATACAATTCTGAAAAATTAGTATTCCGTTCTTGTAAGCTCTGTCTTGGAAATAATTGCTCTTGCAAATCTGTGGCTCGAGAAATCTCGTCGGCTAGCTTTTTCTTTTGTGCAGTTAATAGTCGTTTTTCAAGATGTTTTAAACCTTTTATTTGTTTGACTTCTTGTGCTTTTATAGCACCTATGAAAGATGTGTCGGTTTGTTTAGCTAGTTTAAATAAGTCCTCAAATTGTTTTTCAAGATGTTTAATTTGATCTGAAAAGTCAATATCTATGTTTGATATTTTCCGAACACGTTTGTTGATAAAACTATCACGCTTCAAGAATAAATCTTTATCCGAGATATCTAGACTTTCTTGTTTTTTGGCTTGCTTTTCAGTTTTTATTAATACGGAATTGCGCAATAACAAAATAGGAAATACAACATCTTGCGCTTCAAAATTAGATTTTAGTTGAAACCAATACGCCATTTCACCGCCACCACCGATATAGCACAAATTTGGAAGAATGACTTCCTGGTACAACGGTCGCATAATCACGTTTGGCGAAAAGCACTCAGGTGCTTCTTCGAGATGTTTTAGCAATTCATCTTTAGTCCACGAAATGTCTGTATCTAATACTGAAAACACACCATTAACTTCGATAATTCGTTCTCGAAGTTTGCCATTTATATAGAATAAATTGATTTCTCTCGGATTGACTTGAACGTTGTAACCCAGAGTTTCAATTTCGTTGTTCTTTTCATTTACAGTTTTAAAAGCTACCCGTTCTAACAACTCTTTCGTCATCTGTGGAATAAACACACGTTTTAATTCGGAATTATCGGCATCTATAACCACCAAACCGTAGTCTGCAAATAGAGCATTCGCTAAATAACGTGTTGCATCTGCCAAATTATTATGATTGAGATATGCTTCTTTAAACAAGGTTTTTAATTGTTCAGCATATTTTCCTGGACCAAATTCTGAAGAAATAATGTCATAAACTGCGTCTAAACCTTCGGTTGTTAATCTCCCAACTGCACCAGCATCATTATCTTCGACCTTATTTGGCCATTGAATTTTTTTTCCTTTAAAATTGAAATAATTGATTTCGTCAAAATCATGATCTTCAGATGCCATCCAATACATCGGCACAAAATTATAATCTGGATAAACTTCCTTTAACTCTTTCGTTAAATTTATGGTAGAAATGATTTTATGCAGAAAATACAAAGGACCAGTAAATAAATTTAGTTGATGCCCCGTTGTTATGGTAAATGTATGTTTAGACTCTAAACTTTTAATGTTTTGAAGGGTTAATTCTGAAGTTTCTAGTTTTTGGTATTGTTTTTTTAAGACTTCTACTAGAACAGTTCTCGACTGACTTTCAAAAGAAGTTTGCTTTTCTTCTATTTGTGCTTCAAAATTTTCAAGCTTCGGAAAGCGGTTGTAAAGCGATTTTAATTCTGGTTTTTCATCCAAATAATCACAGATAAAATCAGAAAAATAGTTCGTGTCTCTAAACGAAATACAGTCAGTTGGCATGTAAAATCATTAATTATGGCATAAATATACATTAAGCTAAAATGCCAACTGCTAATTTTTAGTTAATATGATATCCGAAATAAAATATTTTAAATCACAGTACATATTTTTACTAGCTTTACAATTCAACTAACACCTACTATGCAAAGATTTTTTTTAGCGCTATTTCTCATTACGGCAATTAGCTTCTCTTCGACTTCACAAAACATTCAATCACCAGACAAATTTTTAGGTTATGAAATAGGAACCCAATTCAGCCGACACCACCAAGTAATTGATTATTTTAAGTCAGTTGCTAAAGCACTTCCAAACCAAGTTAAAATGGAAAAATATGGCGAAACTTATGAAAGACGGCCATTATATCTAACTTACATTTCTAGTGAAGAGAACATTAAAAATTTAGAATCCATTCGCGAGAACAATCTTAAAAATGCTGGTTTAGTAAATGGCAATGCTACAAATCCTGAAATTGCTATTGTGTGGTTGAGTTATAACGTACACGGTAATGAGGCCTCGAGCACGGAAGCGGCAATGTTAACTTTATATAAGTTATTGACCGAAAAACAAGACTGGTTAAAAAACACGTTAGTTATCATTGATCCATGTATAAATCCTGATGGTCGTGACCGTTACGTTAATTGGTTTAATGAAACTGCAAGTCAGCCATACGACATCGACCAACAGGCTAGCGAACATAATGAGCCTTGGCCAGGCGGAAGGCCAAATCACTATTTATTTGACCTCAACCGAGATTGGGCTTGGGCAAGTCAAATAGAATCTGCCTCACGATTAAAAGCTTATAACAAATGGATGCCACATATTCATGTCGATTTTCATGAACAAGGTATCAACGAACCTTATTATTTTGCACCAGCAGCAGAACCGTTTCATGAAATAATTTCAGATTTTCAACGTGATTTTCAAACAGAGATTGGACAAAACCACGCTAAGTATTTTGACAAAGAGGGTTGGTTATTTTTTACACGTGAACGTTTCGATTTGTTTTATCCGAGTTATGGTGACACCTACCCAACATACATGGGTGCCATTGGCATGACCTACGAACAAGGTGGACACGGGCGTGCAGGTTTAGGTATTTTAAATGACGAAGGCCATGTATTAACTTTAGTTGAACGTTTAACACATCACACCACAACAGGCTTATCCACCATTGAAATTGCTTCAAAAAATGCAAAACGCTTAAATGATGAATTTGGAAAATTCTTTGATAATTCAGATTTAAAATACAAAAGCTATGTACTTTCTGGAAACACAGATAAGATTGAAAGTTTAAAAAACCTTTTGAGTAAACACGATATTAAATTTGAAAACGCTTCTGATCGAAAAGTGAGCGGTTATAATTATTCTACAGGAAAACAAGGCAGCTTAAACACAGATAGTAACACCTTAGTTGTACACACTAATCAACCCAAAGGTAAAATGGTGAAGGTTTTATTTGAGCCTAATGCAAAATTAACCGACTCATTAACTTACGACATCACAGCTTGGAGTATGCCGTATGCTTATGGCTTAGATGCTGTGGCGAGTACTTCAAAAATTTCTAGTAACTCTACAGTTGAAGGCAAAATGCCAACTATGCTTCCTGATGCTTATGGTTATGTGAGTGATTGGAATAGCATGAAAGATGCTAAATTTCTTGCAGCACTTTTAAAGGCAGATTTCAGAGTGCGTTTTACAGAAAAGCCTTTTTCTTCAAACAGTAAAACTTTTGATCGTGGTTCTTTAATCATTACAAAAGGTGACAATGCACAGTTTGAAAACATGCAAACTAAATTGAATGAACTGACAAAAAAACACAACAAAACATTAAGTGTTATCAATTCAGGATTTTCACAAACAACTCCAGATATTGGTTCGCCAGACATTAAGCTAATTAATAAACAGAAGATTGCAGTGCTTTCTGGGGAAGGTACATCTTCATTGAGTTATGGAGCGATTTGGCATTTCTTTGAGCAACAATTGAAATATCCAATTACATCAATTAATACCGATAATTTAAGCCGAACAAATCTTGATAAATACAACATCTTAATTATGCCTAGTGGCTATTATGGTCGCATTCTCAATGAAAACAACATGAAAGATTTAAAAGATTGGGTTCGCTCTGGTGGAAAAGTAATTGCCATAGATGCTGCATTACGAAGCTTTGCTGGGAAAGAAGGTTTTGGATTGAAGTACAAAAAGAAAGAAGAAGATGAAAATTTAGAATCGAATAAACTCACTCCTTATGCTGAGCGTGAAAGACAATATACTAATAATATGATAACTGGCGCTATTTTTAAAAGTAAAATTGATAACACACACCCAATGGCATTCGGTTATGAAAACGATTATTTTACGCTAAAATTAGGAAACGCAGCGTACAGCTTACTCGACCGCGGTTATAACGTTGGCCATATTGCAGACACCAAAGTGTTTTCAGGTTTTGTCGGACAAAACGCACTAAATAACTTGGACAACACGTTAGTTTTTGGAGAAGAACGCATGGGAAGCGGTAGTTTTATATACATGGTCGACAATCCATTATTTAGAAGCTTCTGGGAAAACGGAAAACTGTTTTTAGTAAACTCTATTTTCTTTGTGAACAATAACGCTTTTGAATTGTAAAATATAAATCGAATCATACCGTCACTTCGAGTGATTTTATGAAGTACGAATAAAATAGTATCGAAAAGCTTTTAGAACTCAAATGGTTCTCGATACAAATTTTTCTCATTTTCAATCGAAAAATTCACTCGAACTGACGACATAATAAAACATAAGAATCAACAAATCATGAAATACATCAAATCCATTTGCTTAAGTGAATTATCTATTTAACAACATAGAAAGAAATATAATTCAGAAATTAAGAAACTCTGAACCCAAAGGTATTTGGACTGAATTTGTAAGAGTGATATTTGAATTTGAAAATTTTTATATAGAAATTGATTGTCTACCAGAAAAAGCTGATTCACAAAATATCGCGGACGAAGCAATGACTGTCAAAATTCGTGAGAATATAGAAAAATATCAGCCTAACGAACAAGCAATAAAAATTAAAGAAAAGAATAAGATTACAGATATTAAAATTGCCCGAACACTACTCTATTTTACTGACTCAATAACCGAAACTTATAAGGTGAAAAAGTTAGATTCCAAATGGAATAGAATGTTAAGTAAAATTTCTGGAGTTAGGAAAAGTGAAATCGACAAGTTACTTGAAGGGACTTCAAGCAGTTATCATAGTCAAATTATTTGTAGACCTGATTCAGAAGAATCAAAAAACTCAAGTGCTGAATACTCAAACTTAATCGACGTTGGAATTATAGTGGAATTTGACAATCAATATTTACCTGCTTTGGTTCAAGCAAACGCCTTTGGATTTGGCCATTTGGAAATAAAACCACTTTTGACATCGGAAGAAATCAAAAGTTCGTTGAATAAATATGAACTGATATAAATAAAAGTCGAGTAGGTAAAGGGGAATCTCACCCCTAAACCTCTCACAGAACCGTACGTGATACTCTCGCAAATCTGTACTTTCCTGAAATAGGTTGACTAAAAATTAAACCATTAATTATAGTCACTTATGAAAACACAAAAACAACACTGGCGAAAAAAAAGCTATCAAAAAGCCACCTTAGAAACCAAACTTTTGGTCGTTGACCAAAT
>NZ_JABDQL010000044.1 GCF_013042245.1 Winogradskyella sp.
TGATATAGTAAAACTGTAACATTATGACTTTTATGGATATATTTACTATTCTGTGACATCGAGTCACAAAATAGTAATAATTAACGAGGCAAGCCTCGAGGTATTAAACCTGAAAGCGAATAAAAAACCTAATAATATTGCGCTTTCAGTAATTATCTGTGCAAAAAATGAAGCTGAAAACTTAAAGAAGAATCTCCCTAAAATGATTTCCCAAGACTATAAAGACTTTGAGATTGTTCTTATAAACGACAGTTCCTCTGACGAAACTCTAGAAATCTTTGAAAGCTTTGAAAGCTTTGCTAAAACACATAGCCTTATTACAATTGTTAATGTAAAATCTATTGAACAATTCTGGGGAAACAAAAAGTATGCGCTTACACTAGGTATTAAAGCAACTAAAAACGAATTTCTTGTTTTTACAGACGCAGATTGTGAGCCATCTTCTCAATTTTGGCTCGAAGAGTTAAGTAGTCATTTTAGTAACCAAAAATCAATTATACTTGGTTTTGGTGCCTATAAAAAAGTAAAATATTCCTTTTTGAATATGCTCATAAGATTTGAAACTTTGATGACAGCTGTACAATATTTTTCTTATGCAAAGGCAGGTATACCATACATGGGCGTTGGTCGTAATTTAGCTTACAGAAAAGAACTCTTTTTCAATAATGGAGGCTTTAAAAAGCATATTCTTATAAAATCTGAAGGTGACGATTTATTTATAAATGAAATCGCCAATGCCAAAAACACAAGTGTTTGTATCTCCAAAAACAGTTTCACTATATCTGAACCAAAGCGAAGCTTTAAGGACTGGACAACTCAAAAAAGAATACATATTAGCACTTCTAAGCACTACAAACCTTTACACAAGTTTTTATTAGGTTTGTTCTACATAAGCCAGTTAATGTTTTGGGGGTTTGCATTTGTTTTACTTTCTGTTTTTTTTCAGTGGGAAATTGTTTTAGGAATTTTATGCTTTAGGATATTGTTACAATGGGTAGTTGTAGGGAAATCTGCTTATAAATTAGAGTCTAGAGATTTGGCTTTTGCAGCTCCATTTCTTGAAGTTTTCTTAATTAGCTTTCAATTAATTATCTTTAGTGCTAATCTTATTTCAAAACCTAAACATTGGAAGTAAAAGAAGCGATTGAACTGGCTAAAAAAAATAATCAAGCAGCATTTAACTTTTTGCTAGATAGATTTTGGAATGATGTTTATGGCTTTCAGCTAAAACGCACTCAAAACGAAAATGATGCTGAAGATATCACCATACAAACATTCTCTAGAGCTTTTGACAAAATAAATACTTACGATGATAAATATGTATTTAAAACTTGGCTAATTACAATTTCAAAGAACATTCATATTGATTTGGTAAGGAAATATAAATCTTCTATAAATAGTAAAATTAATAACAAACAAGATGATACTATTTATACCATTCCCGATGAATCGCCTACGCCAGAAGATAAAATTATAAGAAAGCAAAATTTAGCCAAATTGCTTCGCGAAATTAAAAAACTAAAGCCCCATTATCAGGAGGTTATTAATCTAAGATACTTTCAAGAACTTAGTTATAAGGATATTTCTCTCCACTTAGATGAACCAATGAATAATGTGAAAGTAAAGCTACTCAGAGCTAAGAAATTATTAGCACAAATACTATTGAAATCTAATGCTTAACCACTTAAAAAAACTAGGTCCTGGACTTATTTTTGCTGGTGCAGCTATTGGCGTATCCCATTTGGTACAATCGACGAGAGCTGGTGCTGATTTTGGTTTTGGTTTAGTATGGGCGTTACTATTAGTTAATCTTTTCAAGTATCCCTTTTTTCAGTTTGGACCACGTTATGCTTTGGCTACTGGAGAGAGTTTAGTTGAAGGTTACAACAAATTAGGAAAATGGGTTTTAGTCAGCTACTTCCTTCTGTCTTTTGCCACTATGTTTACAATACAAACTGCTGTAACTATTGTAATGGCAAGCTTAGCATCTTTTATTATTTTTGACTTTCAACCGATTTTTATTGGCAGTGTTGCATTTTCGAGTATTCAAATTTGGACAGTTATACTACTTGTAATTTGCATAGGGATTTTAATACTAGGTCGTTATGAGTTACTTGACCGACTCATGAAATTCATTATTGTTATTTTAACTATTTGTACAATAATTGCCGTATTTTCTTCAGCATCAAAAGAAGGTGTCCAATTAAATTTTGAACAGGTATTTCCCGATAGTTCAAAATGGGCATTTTTAATAGCCTTTATGGGATGGATGCCAGCACCTTTAGACATCTCTATTTGGCATTCGCTTTGGGCATTGGAAAAGAAAAAAAGTAATCCAAATTTCAAAACTAAATCTGCTCTTTTCGATTTTAATATAGGTTACGTTACCACCATAATTTTAGGGCTTGGCTTTATAGCTTTAGGCGCATTTGTACTCTACAATTCAGGAGAAAAGTTAGAAACTACAGCGGCTAGTTTTGCTTCGCAATTAATTAATATTTACACAACAAGCCTTGGTGACTGGGCGTACGTTATTATTGCTATTGCAGCTCTAACTACTATGTTTAGTACAACGCTTACAACTTTTGATGCATCTCCAAGAGTAATGAGTCGTACAACACGTTTAGTCACAAATTATAAATATATAAACACCTACTCTTTATGGTTAACAGTTCTTTTTGTTGGTACGCTTATTATTTTCTTCTTCCTCAGTTCTGAGCTAGGTACCTTGGTAAAAACTGCAACCATACTTTCATTTTTAACTGCACCTTTTTATGCTATTGCCAATTATAAGCTAATCACTTCCAAGCATGTTAACACCAAGTGGCACCCAAAAAAAGGTTTAAAAATTTTGAGTTGGTTGGGTATCATTTTTCTTATTGGATTTAGTGCTTGGTATCTAACAATTCTTTAAGCTTTCTTAATAATTTACTTTGTATCTTTGCTTAGTTAAAAAAGAAATATAAATGGATACAGCAACAGCTTCAAATATACTTCCCGAACGTAAGCCAAAATGGCTCCGTGTAAAACTGCCAACTGGAAAAAAATATACCGAATTACGAAGTCTTGTGGACAAGTACAAGCTCAATACCATATGTACATCAGGTAGTTGTCCAAATATGGGAGAATGTTGGGGAGAAGGTACAGCAACCTTTATGATTCTTGGGAATATCTGTACACGCTCTTGTGGGTTTTGTGGTGTTAAAACCGGACGCCCAGAAACTGTTGATTGGGATGAACCAGAAAAAGTTGCACGTTCTATAAAACTTATGAGTATCAAGCATGCCGTACTAACTAGTGTAGACCGCGATGATTTGAAAGATATGGGAAGTATTATGTGGGCAGAAACGGTAAAAGCTGTAAGACGCATGAATTCTGAAACCACATTAGAGACCCTAATACCAGATTTTCAAGGTATAGAGCAACATATAGACCGTATTATCGACGTTGCTCCTGAAGTGGTGTCCCATAATATAGAAACAGTAAGACGTCTCACTCGCGAAGTAAGAATACAAGCTAAGTACGACCGTAGTATGGATGTACTTAAATACTTGAAATCTCAAGGGCAACGCAGAACAAAATCTGGTATAATGTTAGGTTTGGGAGAAGCAAGAGAAGAAGTTATACAGACACTCCACGATTTAAGAGAAAATGATGTGGATGTTGTAACTATTGGTCAATACCTACAACCTAGTAAAAAACACTTACCAGTAAAACGCTTTATCAATCCTGATGAGTTTGAAGAATATAAAGAAATTGGTTTAGATTTAGGGTTTAGACATGTCGAAAGTAGTGCTCTTGTACGTTCTTCTTACAAAGCACAAAAGCATATAAACTAATGATTAAGGTTGCCATAAACGGCTTTGGTCGTATCGGTCGTCGTGTTTTTAGACTAGCACTTAATCATTCTACAATTAAAATAGTTTCCATTAATGATTTGGCAGATGCTCGTACGTTAAGTCATCTTCTTAAATACGATAGTGTTCATGGAGTACTAAAAGAAGATATCTCTTACAGTGACAAAGGGATATTAGTGAACGGGAAGCTTGTACCACTTTCTAACCAAAAAGATATTTCAAAAATCGATTGGCTAACTTCGAAGCCAGATATTGTTATTGAAGCAACCGGAAAATTCAAACAAAAAGAACAACTTCAACATCACATAAAAAATGGTGCTAGCTATGTTATTCTATCTGTACCGCCATTAGATGACACAATCAAAACAATTGTTCTTGGTGTGAATGATGATTCTATTGATGGTAATGAACGTATTTTATCAAACGCATCTTGTACAACCAATAATGCTGCGCCTATGATAGACATCATGCATAAAAATTTTGGCGTCAAACAAGCTTATATAACTACTGTACATAGCTATACAACCGACCAAAGCCTACACGATCAACCGCATCGTGATTTGCGTAGAGCAAGAGCTGCAGGACAATCTATAGTACCAACTACCACTGGTGCTGCAAAGGCATTGACTAAAATTTTCCCAGATTTAGCAGATGTTATTGGAGGTTGCGGCATACGCGTTCCTGTACCTAATGGCTCTTTAACAGATATTACATTTAATGTCGAGAAAGAGGTGGATATTGCCACTATCAACACCGTATTTAAAAATGCATCAAAAGGATACTTAAAAGGAATTCTTCAATATACAGTCGATTCAATCGTATCCATTGATATTGTAGGGAACACAAATTCTTGTGTTTTTGATTCTCAAATGACATCTGTAATCGGAAACATGGTAAAAATTATTGGTTGGTATGATAACGAGACAGCTTACAGCCAACGCTTGTTAGATCTAACATGTAATTTATCGATAAAAAACGTACTTTTATCGAATAAATAATTATATTTGTTTGCAAAATTTGTTTTAATGTCCAAGATTAAACCTTACCTACAAGTATTATTTTTAGTCTTTTGCTTGATTACTTATGCTCAGAATTCTAGTTCTACTAGCAATCAAGATTTAGAACTTACATTAGAACAGCTTCTTAGTCAAACTCACTTGCTTACTGAGCGTGGTGAATATTACAAGGCAAAACATAATCTTAATAAAGCACTTGATTTTGCCATAAAGATTAATGATAAAATTAACGAAGGTATAATATATACCAAACTTGGAAAACTTCAATATTTAATCAACGAGCCAGACAAGGCTATTTCATCCTTAAGCAAAGCAATAGCTATCCAAAGAGCTAATGAAGACTTAATTAACCTTGGTCTTACCTATAACATTAAAGGTGTTATTCATAGTAATTTAAAAGAGTATGAGACCGCTTTAGAATATTATAAAAATGCGCTCTCAAACTTTGAAAATAAAGATGGAGAAAAATACCAAGCTGAAGTTTACTTAAATGAAGCTATTGTCTATTTAAAACTTAACCAAATAGAGAGCACTCAGAGAAAGTTAGAACGTGCTATTATAATAGCAAAAAAATACGAGCTTAAAAGGGTTTTAAGTAGTAGTTACATCAATAATGCAAAAGCATATTTTAAAAATACTGAATATAATTTAGCATTAGATCAAGCTAAAACAGGATTAGATATTGCTATCGAGGATGAATTAGTATTAAATAAAAACGAGGCTTATCTTATACTTAGCAAAATTCATCAAAATAAAAACCAGTATAAATCAGCAAATCTGTATCTAAATAAACACTTACATCTATCAGATTCTATTTTGAATATACAAAGAGAAAATATGGGGTCTCAAAAAAATTCAAAACTTATAGTTGATTATCGTAGTGCTGAAAACCAACAATTGAATGATCAAATTACAGAAGCTGATACTGATATGAGTTTGGCTAGAATTACGACTATTTTAAGTATTTCTCTAATTACTATTCTATCACTTTTAACGCTTTCACTCTACAAAAACAACAATATTAGGCTACGAACTAATAACATGCTACAGGAAAAAAACGATGAACTTGTTACTGCTAAAGAAAAGGCAGAATTAGCCTCCAAAACGAAAGCAAATTTCTTATCAACAGTAACGCACGAACTCCGCACACCACTTTATGCTGTTACAGGATTGACAAACTTACTTCTAGACGAAGAACCTAAAGAAAAGCAAATCCCACATTTAAAATCATTAAAATTTTCAGGTGACTATTTACTAACTTTTATTAACGATATTCTTCAAATTAATAAGATTGAAGCTAACAAAATAGATTTAGATCCAGAGGATTTCAATCTTAAAACTAAGATTGAAAATGTAATTGCTGCACTTAATAATTCTGCAAAAGATAATGGCACTAAAATTCATCTTGAGTACGAAGACAAGCTTCCTGAGGTATATATTGGTGACCAACTTAAGATTTCACAAATCTTAATCAATTTATTGGGTAATGCCATAAAGTTTACCAAACAAGGTGATATTTGGGTTAGAGTCAATAAAAAATCTGTAAAAAACAGTGTACACCAATTACAATTTGAAATTCAAGATAATGGTATCGGAATCTCTAAAGAAAAACAAAAACAAGTGTTTGATAGCTTCTCTCAGGGCTCAATACAAATTAACAGAAAGTATGGTGGTACTGGCTTAGGATTATCTATTGTTAAGGGACTTATTAAAATTTTGAAAGGGAAAATATGGCTAGAAAGCCAACTTGGTAAAGGCACAACCTTCTTTTTTGAATTACCCTTAAAGCATGTAAGGCCAAAGAAAAAAGTTGTTAAAAGAGAAAGTAAACATCTAGAAAATATAAAAGCTTTGGATTTAGATGATATTAAAATATTAGTGGTTGAAGACAATAAAATCAACCAAATGATTACTAAAAAAATACTCACTAAAATGGGACTTATCTGCGATATTGTAGATAATGGTGAGGAAGCTGTAGAAATGGTTAAAAAAACGACCTACAATGTTGTTCTAATGGACATTCATATGCCAGGGATAAGTGGCTTTGAAGCTACAAAACGTATTCGTATTTTTAATAAAGAACTTACAATATTTGCTCTTACAGCAGTAACACTTGAAGACAAAATGCATGAGTTTGACGAGGCTGGTTTTGATGACATCATCTCTAAACCATTCAAGCAAGAGACCTTTGAAAAGAAACTTTATACGGCGCTTTCTAAAAAAATAAAAATTACTACCTAAATACTAAATTCTTCTATTAATTTATTGAATTTTTCAGGTCTATCAATTTTTATTTCAATAGGTATATGATATAATTTTGGCTGTAAACTCTCTACATCTTTTAAGCGCATGAAATCTTTTTCAGTTGCTAAAAGAAGTGATTTTTTTTCTAATAACTCAATATCTTTTATAGTAAAGTTATAGTGATCTCCGAACTCTAGGTGTTCAAAATCTAAATGTTTTGAATTTAAAAAATCTACAAGCGGTTTCGCATTGGCTATCCCAGTAACTAAAGTAAACGTTGGCAAATCTTCTAATGATTTTTTTTCAATTACAGAAATCACGCTATCACTATACTTTATAAAACTAAAAAATACTTTTTGATGTGGTTTAGGACGTATTGTCTTTAAAATTGACGCCTTTTTGCCCTCACTTAAATCATTTGGGCATTTAGTCACTACAATGATGTCTGCACGTTGAGCTCCCAATTTTGGTTCTCGTAAATTTCCTGTTGGCAATACAATATCGTTGACATATAAATTATAATAAGACGTCAACAAAATATTAAGACCAGCCTTTACTTTTCTATGTTGAAACGCATCATCCAATAAAAAAACTTCTGGTTGAGGCTCAAAACTTCTCAACGCACTTATACCATGTTGTCTATCTTCATCAACAGCCACATAGACTTCAGAAAATTTATTATAAAACTGAAAAGGCTCATCTCCAATAGTATCTACGTTAGCATTTTCATCCGCCAAAACAAAACCTTTAGTTACGCGTTTATAGCCACGACTCAAGGTCGCAATTTTCCTTTGGTCAGATAATAATTTCACCAAATACTCTATCATCGGAGTTTTACCTGTACCACCAGTACTTAAGTTACCCACACAAATCACAGGGAAGTCATAAACTTTTGATGATTTAATTCCAGAATCATACAATCGATTTCTTACCCAGGTCACTAAAAAGTAAATAGGTACTATAGGAAATAATAGGATTCTGAGTATTTTCATAAGAACGAAAGTAATATATTTATATTTGAAAAAAACAGGATTCGATGGTTGTACAAGATGTCATTAATCATTTACACGATTTAGCACCTTTGGCGTATGCCGAAGATTTTGATAATGTAGGACTTTTGGTTGGCGATAAAAACCAATCTGTCTCAGGTATTTTAGTCACTTTAGACACCCTTGAAGCCGTAGTAGATGAAGCTATTGAAAACAATTGTAATCTCATAGTAAGCTTTCACCCTATTATTTTTAAAGGCCTTAAAAAATTGACTGGCAAGAATTATGTCGAGCGTGTTGTTATAAAAGCCATTCAAAATAATATTGCCATTTTTGCTATACATACTGCTTTAGACAATGCATTTCAAGGTGTAAACTCCATTATTTGCGACCAATTAGGTTTAAAAAATAAGCAGATTTTAATACCTAAAAAAGGCACCATAAAGAAGCTGACAACATATGTCCCAAAAGAAAAAGCAGAACTATTAAGACAAAGCTTATTTAAAACTGGCGCAGGTAACATAGGTAATTACGATAACTGCAGCTTTAATACCAATGGCATTGGCACTTTTAAAGGCAATGACAACTCAAACCCTGTGATAGGGCAAAAAGGTCAACTTCAAAATGAAAACGAAACCCAAGTCAATGTTACTTTTCATAAACATTTGGAGTCAAAAGTTTTAAAATCTCTCTTTGAAGCACACCCTTACGAAGAAGTCGCTTACGAGATTACAACCTTAGATAACACCAACCAACACATTGGCATGGGTATGGTTGGCGATGTAGAAGACCCGCAAGTAGAAAGTGATTTCCTTAAATTTGTAAAAGAAAAAATGAACGCCACTTCAGTAAGACATTCAAAACTTTTAAATAAACCTGTAAAAAAAGTTGCTGTTCTTGGTGGCTCAGGTGCTTTTGCCATTGATGCTGCTAAAGCTGCTGGGGCAGATATTTTTATCACAGCAGATCTAAAATACCATGACTTTTTTTCGGCAGAAAATGATATAGTAGTTGCAGATATTGGACATTATGAAAGTGAGCAGTTCACAAAAACGTTTTTAGTAGACTATCTCTCGAAAAAAAATACTAGTTTTGCAATCATTTTATCTAACACAAATACAAATCCAGTAAAGTATTTATAATTATGGCAAAAAAAGCTGAAACTACTGTTGAAGAACGATTAAGAGCATTATACGATTTACAGTTAATCGACTCTAGAGTAGACGAAATAAGAAACATCAGAGGTGAACTTCCTTTAGAAGTAAGAGATTTAGAAGACGATGTTGCTGGTCTAAATACAAGATTAGAAAAGCTTAACGATAGCCTTAACACCATAGACGAAGAAATTAAGTCTAAGAAAAACCAAATCGAAGAGTCTAAAACGCTTATCAAAAAGTACTCTGAGCAACAAAACAACGTTAGAAATAACAGAGAGTATAATTCTTTAAGTAAAGAGATTGAATTTCAAGAATTAGAAATACAATTAGCTGATAAGCACATTAAAGAATTTAAAGCGCAAATCGAGCAGAAAAAAGAAGTTATTTCTGAAACCAAAGAGAAGCTCAAAGAACGTACTGAACACCTAAAGCACAAAAAAGGTGAACTGAATGAGATTCTCAAAGAAACAGAAAAAGAAGAAAACGCACTTATTAGCGAGTCTGAAAAATATCAGAAGAAAATCGAAGAGCGTTTAGTAACAGCTTACAATCGCATTCGTACTAACGTTAAAAACGGTTTAGCTGTAGTGCCAATCGAAAGAGGTGCTTCTGGAGGTTCTTTCTTTACAATCCCACCGCAAGTACAAGTTGAGATTGCTGCGCGTAAAAAAGTAATTACAGACGAGCATAGTGGTCGTATCTTAGTAGATGCAGCACTTGCTGAAGAAGAAAAAGTAAAAATGAATAAATTATTTACCAAACTGAGTAAGTAATTTTATTTATTATAAAATTTAAGCCCCTGATTTCTCAGGGGCTTTTTTTATTTACAACCCTTAAACGTGTCTCTACATTTAGCAAAATTTTAAAACCTTTAAAATTAAGGTTAGCTAACTTTGCTTGACTATTGAAAAAGAAAATAATAAAACATGAAAAAAGTAATATCCTTATTAGTTATTGCACTATTATTTAGCTGCAATAATAATGCTCAAAACTACAACGAAAAACTACAAGCCGTCATGAATGCTGAAGCAGTAGAAGTCCCAATAAAAGACGGTAAAGCTCGTGCCTATTTTGCAAGTGGATGTTTTTGGTGTGTTGAAGCTATTTACGAAAGTGTCAAAGGTGTAGAAGAATCTATTAGTGGTTATTCAGGAGGTTTTACCAAAAACCCAACTTACGAAGCCAGTAATACAGGTAGAACTGGACATGCCGAAGCTGTAGAAATTATTTACGACCCTAATGTTGTAAGTTTTGCAACTTTAGTCGATGTCTATTTTGGATCACAAAACCCAACGCAAGTCAATGGGCAAGGACCAGATAGAGGCTCACAATACCGTTCAATTATTTTTTATCAGAATGATGCACAAAAGAAAATTATTGAAGAGAAAAAAACCGCATTAGCTAAAAAACTGAATGCTAAAATTGCTGCAGAAGTCTACCCTTTTCAAAAGTTTTGGATAGCAGAGGATTACCATCAAGATTACGAAAAACTACATCCGAACCAACGTTACATTCAAGGCGTATCTATACCGCGACTAAAACGTTTCCAAGCAAAAATGCCTGAGGTATTAAAAAAAGGTGCAAAACACTAAAAAAGTAAATAATCCTCGGGGCAAGCCCACGAGGCATTAAAATAATTTCAATTGATTATTCTTTTTCAAACTTTTATAATCCTTTTCAACACCTTGTTCCTTAACATAATTTGCTATCAATTTT
>NZ_JABDQL010000045.1 GCF_013042245.1 Winogradskyella sp.
AGATATAGGTGCTGAAAAAATTAGATATGAATATGAGCATTATTATTTTTGTATAGCTACTGAAAAGGTAGAAAGTCTTGAAGCACATTTTAAAAAAATTGGATTACCCTTATTAACAGTTTAAAAAAGTGATACCTAAAATAAATTTGTTTACAAGGCATAGCTAGAGAAATTAATTGTAATTAAGAATCAAAAAAATAAAATAGTTTACTTTTTACATGGTAAAGTGCAAAATTTAGTTTTACTGAAATCTCATAATATCTCAGTATCTAAAGAGAAAACTAAATCTAGTTAGCTAAACTATATTAAGCCTAATCAATAATTGATTACAACACCAAAAAAGGTTGAGAAAAAATCCTCAACCCTTTTTATTTTCAAATGGGAGTATAATTTAAACTCTGTCTGATGATTTTTCCGTTTTAAAAATAATTTGATTTTTTCTTTCCATAATCATGATTTAAAAAAATCGAATTGTTTTTAAAATGAGCCCCAGCGGCAGCGTCACGCGTTGCTTGGTTCCCTGTTAATATCTAACTGGATTCTATCTCCAAATTTAATATATAATTGTTGAATAGTCAAACTCCAATTTTGAAGCGGGGTTGTCCATTTCTTTTCAATGTTTTTTGTGGCTAGGTAAACAAGCTTTAAAAGTGCCATATCGTTAGTAAAAGCGCCTTTTGTTTTGGTAACTTTTCGTACTTGACGATGAAATCCTTCCACAGCATTTGTGGTATAAATAATTCTTCTAATAGGTTCTGTATACTCAAAATAGGCAGATAATTCTTCCCAATTACGCTCCCAACTCTCTATAACTACTGGATATTTAGCTCCCCATTTTTCTGAGAGTTTTAGCAGTTCATCTTCTGCTACAGATTTATTTGTAGCCTTATACACCAATTTTAAATCTTTGATAAATTCCTTTTGGTCTTTAGAGGCTACGTATTTTAAGGAGTTGCGAATCTGGTGTACAATACATTTCTGTATTTGTGTTTTTGGAAAGATACTTAGAATAGCTTCACTAAATCCTTTTAAATTATCCGTGCAAGCTATTAAAATGTCTTGTAAACCTCTGTTGTTTAAATCTGTAAGAACTTGTAACCAAAAATTAGCACCTTCACTTTGGGAAACATACATCCCTAAAATTTCTTTCTTACCTTCTTTATTTACCCCTAAAATATTGTACAATGCTCGGTGTTCTATTTTACCGTTTATTCGTACTTTATAATGCATCGCATCCAACCAAACAATACAATAAAGGGCTTCTAAAGGTCTGTTTTGCCATGCCTTAATATCTGGTATAATTCGGTCTGTAATTTCTGATAAAACCGTATGTGAAATTTGCATATCATACATTTCTGAAATATGAGAACTGATGTCTCGAAGGCTCATCCCTAAGCCGTACAAACCTATAATTTTTTCTGATAGATTATCAGCTAAAATCGTCTGGCGTTTTTTAACAATACTTGGCTCAAAACTACTGTTTCTGTCAGTTGGAGTGCTAATTTCTACCTCGCCAATATTGGTCTTTAAAGTCTTTTTACCTTTGCCGTTTCGTTTGTTTTTATCTGAGCTTTCTGATAAATGTGATGACATTTCTGCTTCTAATGCCTTTTCTATAAATCCTTTGAGCATAGGCGCAAAAGCGCCATCTTTACCAAATAAACTCTTTCCTGATAATAACTGATCTAAGGCCTTTTTCTCAAAGGATTGTTGTTCTTCTGTGTTCATATTTTCTGTTTGAATAAAATTAATACTTTTTTTTCATTCAGACAGAGTTGAGTTTACAGTCTCTATGAAAATGCTATTGCTGAACGTATTAACGGTTTTTGAAGTACGAATTTGGTCTTAAAAAAACCATAAAATCAATTGCTATTGCTCAAAAAATAACCCAACAAGCTGTGCTTTTATACAACCACTTAAGAATGCATTGGAGTTTGGATTTAAAAACACCACATGAAGTACATTAACAATACAACAAACATGTAAACAAAAATTATAAACGAAAAAAGAACCCTAATTCACCGGTGTAGGAATGTTGGTAAC
>NZ_JABDQL010000047.1 GCF_013042245.1 Winogradskyella sp.
TCAGCGTAGCTAAATATAAGCACTTGATTTTAATACATTTCGACTTTAGTTTATGCTGAGCACAGTCGAAGTACTCAATGCTATAGATTAAATTAAAATCAATTTATGACATATTACGGACATTCAAATTGCAATTAATACTAAATACGTTTTTTTGCGTTTTTATATTATTAGAGATTTTTAAATCTCAATAAATCATCAATCAATTTTGCACGTTAAACCGCTATTTACTACTTGCACTTTTGTGCTTATCAATCTTTGCAAATGCACAAGAAGACCCTAAAGAAGAAGTTAAAATATTTTTGGATTGTGGCATATGCGACCAAGAATTCCTAAGACAAAACTTAGGGAATGTCCAATTTGTACGTGATCAAGATTTGGGTGATGTACACATCTTTGTAGTTACCCAAAGAAACATTATTGGCGGACGTAGTTATGAGATGGATTTTATAGGTAAAAATGATTTGGAATCTATTAATTACAAACTGACGTTTTCTACAGATGCCAACATGACACGTGATGATGAACGTAAGCGTACTATGGAATATTTAAAGTTAGGTTTAGTGAGATTTTGGATTGCTAGAGGAACTATAGATGAGGTTGTTGTTAATGTACCAACACCAGAAAATGAAGAAGAAAAAGTAGAAGAAATAGATCCTTGGAATTACTGGTTATTCAGAGTTGGTGCTAATGGCTTTTTCAATGGTCAAGAACTGAGTAAACGAAGCAATTTTAACTTTAATACGTCAGCGAGGCGTGTTACAGAAGAAAATAAGTTTCGTTTATTTATGCGCTATGGTGAAAATAGGTCGACATTTACGTTTATTAATGATGATGAAGAGGAAGAAGATTTTAAAGTTTTTAATAATAATAAGCGTTTAAATGTTAGTGATATACTTAGTGTTAACGACCATTGGTTTTACGGTTTTTTTGGAAGTGTAGGTACGTCCACATTTAGCAATTTTGATTTATTTTGGACGTTTAGACCAGCTATAGAATATAGCTTTTTTGATTATCAAGATTCAGCAAAAAAACAACTAACAATTTCGTATAGAAATGGTATTCGATATAATGACTATATAGAACGTACTGTTTTTGCACAAGACGAAGAATATTTTTGGGAACACGATTTACAGTTAGGAGGCAGGATTAACCAAGAGTGGGGCAATGTAAATGCAGAGGTGTCATTTAATCAGTTTTTACAAGACACAGAGCTTTATGCAGTAAACTTCTTTTTAGGAACGAGAGTTCGACTTTTTTAAGGATTTAATTTTGATGTTAGTGGAAGTTACTCCATAACCCGAAATCAAGTAAATATTCCTGGTGGTGATTTAACCGTAGAAGAGCTTTTATTACAACAACAGCAATTACAATCTGGGTTCGACTACTTTGTGAGCGTTGGTTTTAGTTATGCTTTTGGCTCTATTTATAACACCATCGTAAATCCACGCTTTGACTTTTAATTAAAACCATTCTAAATAAGTGATTACCCAAATACCTAGTTGGGAAAACCCTAATTGCTTAGTATCTTTGTTGAACTAACAATTAAGAATAAATCTATAATGAGCGGAATTTTAAATTCTTCGATTGGAAGAAAGTTTGCCATGGCGCTTTCAGCACTCTTCCTAATGGTTTTTTTACTTCAACATTTTGCAATAAATATTTTATCGGTTTTTAGTCCAGACACATTTAATGATGTTTCTCATTTTATGGGTACATTTTGGGTTATTCAGTATTTATTACAACCAGTATTAATATTTGGTGTTATTTTTCACTTTGTAATGGGTTTTGTGCTGGAGTATAAAAATAACAAAGCGAGAAAGGTTAGTTATGCCAAAACTAGCCATGCAGCAAACTCTACTTGGATGAGTAGAAATATGCTATTAACAGGAGCAGTTGTATTGGCATTTATGGTGTTGCATTTTATTGATTTTTGGATTCCAGAAATTAATACTAAATATATTGTTGGAGACATGAGTGGGCTTGTGGATCCAGCCAACACAGAAAGTGGCTATAGATACTACGAAGAATTAGTACACAAATTTCACAGTCCTTTACGTGTAGCCGCTTATGCTATATCATTTATATTATTGAGTTTACATCTATTGCATGGATTTAATTCTGCCTTTCAATCTGTTGGAGCAAACAACAAATATGTAAAAGGCCTAAAAGGCTTTAGTAAAGTTTATGCTATTGGCGTGCCACTAGGATTTATTTTTATAGCATTATTTCATTACTTCACCCACTAAAAAACTAGAATATGTCAATATTAGATTCTAAAATACCAGAAGGTCCTTTAGCGGACAAGTGGACAAAACATAAAAACGATATCAATCTTGTTAACCCAGCAAATAAACGTCTTATAGATGTTATTGTTGTAGGTACAGGTCTTGCCGGCGGTTCTGCTGCTGCTACATTAGCAGAATTAGGATATAACGTAAAAGCATTTTGTTTTCAGGATTCTCCAAGACGTGCGCATTCTATCGCGGCACAAGGTGGTATCAATGCAGCAAAAAACTATCAAGGTGATGGTGACTCTACCTACCGATTATTTTATGACACGGTAAAAGGTGGAGATTATCGTTCGCGTGAAGCAAACGTTCACCGTTTAGCTGAAGTTTCTACAAATATTATTGACCAATGTGTAGCACAAGGTGTACCATTTGCCAGAGAATATGGGGGTCTTTTAGATAACCGTTCTTTTGGAGGTGTTTTAGTATCACGTACATTTTATGCCAAAGGTCAAACAGGACAACAGTTATTATTAGGTGCTTATGCCGCAATGAATCGCCAGATTGGACGTGGTAAAATTAAAATGTATACACGTCACGAAATGTTAGACGTAGTTAAAGTAGACGGAAAAGCTAGGGGTATTATAGCACGTAACTTGATTACGGGTGAGATAGAGCGTCATTCAGCTCATGCTGTAGTTTTAGGAACAGGTGGTTATGGTAATGCCTTCTATTTATCGACCTACGCTATGGGAAGTAATGTAACAGCAGCATGGAAAGCACACAAACGTGGTGCATTCTTTGCAAATCCTTGTTACACACAGATTCACCCAACATGTATTCCAGTTTCAGGAGACCATCAATCTAAACTAACATTGATGTCAGAGTCTTTAAGAAATGACGGTCGTATTTGGGTTCCAAAACATAAAAAAGATGTCGAAGCTATTAGAAACGGAAGCTTAAAACCTACCGACTTAGCTGAAGAAGATAGAGATTATTACTTAGAGCGTCGTTATCCTGCATTTGGAAACTTAGTACCACGTGATGTGGCTTCGAGAGCAGCCAAAGAACGCTGTGATGCAGGTTATGGTGTAAACCAAACTGGTGAAGCAGTTTACTTGGATTTTGCTGCTGCAATAGAACGCTATGGTAAAGAGCAAGCTTATGTCAAAGGATTGAATGTCGATGATAAAAAGTTAGTAACTGACCTAGGTAAAAAAGTAGTTGAGAATAAGTATGGAAATTTATTCCAGATGTACGAAAAAATCGTAGATCAAAACCCATATGAAACACCAATGATGATTTACCCTGCAGTACATTACACCATGGGAGGTCTTTGGGTAGATTACAACTTAATGACAACTGTTCCTGGCTTATATGCTATAGGAGAAGCAAACTTCTCTGACCATGGTGCTAATCGTCTTGGAGCTTCTGCGCTAATGCAAGGTTTGGCAGATGGATATTTTGTACTACCTTATACGATTGGAGACTATTTAGCCCATGATATTAGAACAGGTGAAATTCCTACAGATTCAAAAGAATTTGACGAAGCTGAACAAAAAGTAAGAGCTGATATAGACAAACTCATCAATAATGAAGGATCTAAATCAGTAGATTATTTCCACAAACGATTAGGAAAAATCATGTGGAATAAATGCGGTATGGCTCGTAATGAAAAAGATTTAAAAGAAGCTATTTCTGAAATTGCTGCTCTTCGTGATGAGTTCTACAAGGACGTTTTTGTTCCAGGAACTCAAGATGAGTATAATGAAGAATTGGCAAAAGCAGGACGCGTCGCAGACTTCTTAGAATTAGGAGAACTGTTTGCTAAAGATGCTTTAGAGCGTGAAGAATCTGCTGGTGGTCACTTTAGAGAAGAGTATCAGACCGAAAGTGGAGAAGCGCTAAGACGTCCAGAATTTCAGTACGTATCAGCATGGGAGTACAAAGGCAAGCCTAGTGAAGCCGTTCACCACAAAGAAGCTTTAGAGTACGAGAATATCGAAGTGAAAGAGAGAAGTTACAAATAAAAATTGCTATGATGAATTTAACGTTGAAAATATGGCGTCAAAAAAGCGCTAATGATAAAGGAAAAATAGTCGATTACCCTGTAAGTGGTATATCACCTGACATGTCTTTTTTAGAGATGTTAGACGTGTTAAATCAAGAACTTATTGAAAAAGGAGAATCACCAGTAGTATTCGATCACGATTGTCGTGAAGGTATATGCGGGTCATGCTCACTTTATATAAACGGTAGAGCACACGGGCCACAAACAAAAATTACCGCATGTCAATTACACATGCGTAGTTTTGAAGATGGTGAGACTATATACATAGAGCCTTGGAGAGCAGAGGCATTTCCTGTTATTAAAGATTTAATGGTAGATCGCACATCTTTTGATCGTATTCAACAAGCTGGTGGTTTTATTTCTGTAAATACTTCAGGAAATACTCAGGATGCTAACGCTATTCCTATTGAAAAAGAAAACGCAGACAAAGCTTTTGATGCAGCAACTTGTATAGGTTGTGGCGCTTGTGTAGCAAGTTGTAAAAACTCTTCTGCAATGTTGTTCGTATCTGCTAAAGTATCACAGTTTGCTTTATTGCCGCAAGGTCAAGTTGAAGCAACAGATCGTGTACTTAATATGGTTAAGCAAATGGATGAAGAAGGTTTTGGTAACTGTACCAATACTGGAGCTTGCGAAGTAGAATGTCCAAAAGGCATCTCTTTAGAGAATATTGCACGTATGAATCGTGAGTACCTTACAGCAAGTTTAAAAGGTTAATTGACGACTACATAGAATTTTTACATATTAAAATCCTAAGTCTAAACTTAGGATTTTTTATTGCCTTAATCTCAAACCTTAATTCGTTATAATGAAAAAACAACTGCAAAGTATTCTAATTATTTCATTTTTAACAGCCTGCGCTCAAACTACTAAAGTTGAAGCTGAAGCTACTTTATATGATGATGAAGCTTTAATGAAACATATTAAAACCTTAAGTTCCGATAAATTTGAAGGAAGAAAAACAGGAACTGAAGGCAATAAAAAAGCACAAGACTATATCGTTTCTCAATTTAAAAGTTTAAACGTAAAACCTTTTGATTCAAAATTTAAACATAATTTTGAATTTGCTCGGAGAGATAAAACTTTTGATGCAACCAATATCTTAGGTTTTGTAAAAGGTGTAGAATTCTCAGATAAGTATATCGTTGTAAGTGCCCACTACGATCATTTGGGAAAACAAGATGGTAAAATATATAATGGAGCAGACGATGATGCTTCTGGTGTAGCTGCATTATTTGCATTTGCTGAAATGCTAAAGAAAAATCCACCAAAACACTCAATCGTATTAGCCGCTTTTGATGCAGAAGAATTAAGTCTTCAAGGCGCCAAATACTTCGTAGATAAAATAAAAGACGTTAACATCGTCGCTAATATAAATATGGATATGATTAGCCGTAGTTCTAAAAATGAACTATACGTTGTTGAACTAAACCTTCGGTAGCTTTTCCCGCCAAAGATTAGTATCCTTGTAAAGTTAATCATTAAAATTGGCTATATTCTAATATATGACTGAATTAGTACTTGTTCTCCATAATTCCCAAGCGGATTGCCCTGTAATGGCATATAATGCAAACTCCTTTAGGCGTTGATTATTATTCTTAATCCGCTCAAGT
>NZ_JABDQL010000053.1 GCF_013042245.1 Winogradskyella sp.
GAGCGGATTAAGAATAATAATCAACGCCTAAAGGAGTTTGCATTATATGCCATTACAGGGCAATCCGCTTGGGAATTATGGAGAACAAGTACTAATTCAGTCATATATTAGAATATAGCCAAAAATATTTAAAGAATTAGAAGATACTATTGATTGGGTTGTAGATATCCTTACCAATCCTTAGGCCATCTATTTTAAATAGATGCCATCTTCTCTTATGTCAATCTTGCGTTCTTTATATAATGAGCCTATTGCTTTTTTAAAGCTTTTTTTGCTCATTTGAACCAAGTTTTTTATGGAATCAGGCGCAGACTTATCATTTAAAGGTAAAAAGCCACTATTATCCCCCAAAATAGTTAATATAGTTTGCGCATTGGGTTCTATACCTCTATAACCGGTTTTACTCAAGGATATGTCTAACTTATTTCCTTGTCTAATTTTTTTAACAATCCCCTTTAATTTATCTCCAACACTAAGATCTTTAAAGATTTCATCTTTAAATATTAAGCCATGATGAAGTTTATTAACAATAACATTCATCCCAATATCTGATGGGTGAGAGACTATTAAATCTACTTCCTCAAAATGTTCTACAGTGAGTTCTTTATTGTCTAAAAAATGGTTTGTTTTACTAGAAGCTACTAAACGCTGAGTTTCTTCGTCTAAATAGCAATGAACCAGATACCAACCACCTGCTTTCATCTTAAAAGCTTGTTCTTTAAAAGGACAAAACAATTCCTTTACTAAACCCCAGTCTAAAAAAGCTCCAAACTTTGTGACTTGGTTACAGCGTAATAGCGCAAAATCTCCTTTTTTTATGTAAGGTTTATCTGTTGTAGCAACTGGTCGTTCTTCATTATCTAAATAGGCAAAAATCTCAATCTTATCGCCTATTTCAAAAGATTCTGGAACATATCTATTAGGTAACAATATTTCATTTTCTTCATTATCGCCTAAAAAAAGTCCTGGTTCTGTATCTCTTAAAATAGTGAGTGTATTGTATTCGCCTAAATGTATCATGCAGCAAAGGTATTCATATTAGTTTCATGTTGAAATAAATTAAGCATAAAAGAAAAGCGTTAGTATTATTTAATAATACTAACGCTTTTCTATTTTTTTATCCAGTTTTTAATAAACTGATTCTTTTTTAAAGTGCTTTACAAGCATGTAATAAATTACAGCTCTATACTTGTTACGGTTAGAACGCCCATAAGTTTCAACAACACTATCAATAGCTTTATCTAAATCTGCGCTATCGCTTAATCCTAATTTTTTAATTAAAAAGTTATTTTTAACAGTGGCTAATTCTTTTTCGTCAGAACCTGAAACTGTTGCGGCATCTGCATTATAAATAGATGGCCCTAAACCAACTGTTACTTTAGCTAGCAAATCCATATCAGGATTCATACCACACTTTTCTTTTAAATCTGCAGCGTACTTTGCTATAAGTTCGTCTCTTTTACTCATCTTATGATTTTTTGGTTAATACATTTCTACATTATAAAGATACTAATTTTACAACTCAATATCAATGACTTGCAAATTATTCAGGAATTTTACTACTTAATAAACTTAAAATAATCTAAGAGTATTGAATCGTTTACTGTTGAAGGTGTAAAAATTTCTAGTAATTTGGGTTGGTTTGAAGCTTCGTAAAACTCCTCTAAATTAGTACTTAACTCCTTACTATCTTTAGCAGAACGGTATTCAAAACCATACATGTTGCATAAATATGAAGCATTGAGATTATGTTTGGTTTCAAAATAAGTATCAAAATTCTCCGTGTTTTTATGTCCTGGAAGAATTCTGAAAATTCCTCCACCACTATTATTCAAAACAATTATCCTAAAATTATTAGGGACATAATTATTCCAAAGTGCATTACTATCGTAGAAAAAACTCAAGTCCCCTGTTATAAATGTAACGCGCTCTTTGGAAGCAATAGCGGCTCCAATTGCCGTACTTGTACTTCCATCGATTCCACTTGTGCCACGATTACAGAATACGGTAATATCACTACGCAATTGAAATAGTTGTGTATATCGAATCGCGGAACTATTACCAACTTGTAATTGACTGTCTTTGGGCATACTCTTCAAAACTCTATCAAAAACAGTAAAATCTGAAAACGGAATTGTATCCAAATATTGGTCGTGCATCTTACGACGTTTCTGTCGAATATCAAGCCAATAAAATTTATAATCGCTATCTACTTTGTTTGTTATCGCTTTTAAAAATACGTTTAAAAATGAGTTTGGATTGACTTTAATATGTTTGTCTAATACAAAAAATGTATCATTCGCATTATACGCGTCAATATGCCAGTGGTATTTGGGGTTATAGTCCCTTAAAAACCGTTTTACTTTTTTTGAAACTATTAATCCCCCTAGAGTTAGTAATACTTCGGGTTGTAATTTTTTAAAATCTTGGTCTTCAAGTGATGCAATTAGCTTATCAATTCCAGGGAAAATATCTTTATGATGTAAATTTGAAGTCGTCTCTGTTAAAATAATAACACTATCATCCTGAGCTAATTTATTTAATAATTCTCCTTCAATAGAATTAGGCTGTAATACACCAACCAGGACCATCTTTCGTTTTGAGTTTTGCCAAATTTCTGCGCACTCTACTATTTCTGAATCATCAATACTTATGTAGTTATCTGCTAATTTGAATGGTTTAGGACTTATTGTTAATGTCTCTACTCTATCATACAATGGCTCATCAAAAGGGACATTAATATGCACTGGTCCAGAATTTAAAACCGCTGAGTGCAACGCCTGATGAATTTCGGTCTCATTTTGAGATTGGATACCTTCTTGTAAACCCAATAGCTTTTCAACCTTATTCTCTAAATTCTTAAAGATTGGCACTTCTTCTTTTGGTGCTTTTTGAGTTTCTTCCCGTAAATCGAGTTTTAGATTCGCGCTATAAAAAACATGTTCTCCATAAACATTTTTTTGTTTAATGGTTTGTCCATCTCCAATATCTACCAAATGTTTTGGGCGATCTGCCGACAAAACGACCAACGGAATTCTACTGTAATAAGCCTCAGATACCGCTGGGTAGTAATTTAATAACGCGCTTCCAGATGTACAAACTAGTGCCGTTGGCTCTTGCGTTTGTTGGGCGATTCCCATAGCAAAAAAAGCAGCGCAACGCTCATCTACAATACTGTAGCATTTAAAATAATCATCATGGGTAAATCCAATAGTCAATGGTGCATTTCTGCTACCTGGAGATATTATAATATGCTTGATATTATGCGTTTTGCATAGTGTTACGACTGTTTGAGCTAAAGGAATTTTCGAGTAGTTCATCAGTATACAAAGATAAGTATTTCTCTATGGACTTATATTAGTATATTACCAATAGTTTTAGTCTTGTTTTGGGTTTCCTGCCATTCTTTTTCTGCAACAGAACTTTTAGTAATTCCACCACCAACGTAAACAATAGCTTTAGCCTCTTTTATTTGCATACATCGTAAATTGACATAAAAATTAGACGCTGTTTTAACTACAGCGTAAGCATTGTTTTCTAAATTACGTCGATTGGTGTTTCTAGTTTTAGATAATTTCAGATTTAATTCACCTAAAAACCCTGTATAAAATTCTCTTTTATAATTTTCATTTTGGAGAATGAAATTCTTGGCTTTTTCCTTCGGGAATCCACAAACTGCCGGTGTTGGATGCAATGCCTCGATTATGGACTTTAAATGAGATTTACTATCTATGCTACTAATTAAACGGGTTTTGAGATGCCAAAGATTTCCTGCTCTAATTGTTTCTACTTCAGAAATACGAGTGTTAGAGGTATATGGTGAAATTTGTTTAGCCAAAAAGTCAGTAACAATTTGCTGCTCTTCTAACTCTTTATCTGTCCAATTAGGTTTAGTGTTTGAACGATAAGGCTGAGTTCCTGCTAAAGAAATCGTTGTTAATTGCTGGCCTTCGACCTTAAATAATAACTCTGGCGTAGCGCCTAACCATAAACCTACTTTTGGATGATACCAACAATACACCATCGCATTTTTGTAGGTATTAAACAAACGCTTAAAAATAGTGATGGGATTATCTAAAATTGGTCGCTCCTCGTTACGAGACAAAACAACCTTCTGCAAATCATTGTTTTCAATAGCTTTAATACCTTTATTTACTAAATCTACATGAAACGACTTTCCTATGTCTGAAGTTTTATAGTCGCTCTTACCTAGAGCTTCAACTTCAATATTTGAAACTTCCAAAACATGATGTTCACATTCATCTTGTGGAAAAACAATGGCAGCCTCCTTTAAGTCAAAGGGAGAAAAAACAAATCCACGTTCTGAAAACGATTCTGTTTGATGTAAAGTGGCATCCTTTTGCAACCAACATTTTATGATAGAATTTATTGGACGACTGTACACAACAAAAGGTAAATTGCTGACATAGTGCTCTTCTAAACTCTGGAAAAAAGTGGCTTCAGTCATTTACTTTTTCTTAGGCAAAGTAATAGTAGATAAGCGACAAACAGAAACCAAGTTCTCGTACTGGTCTGTAACTCTAATATCTAAAAGCTGCGTCGTACGACCACGATGTAAAAAAGATGCTTTTGCGTAGATATAACCTTCAGTCACACTTTTCAAGTGATTAGCTGTAATCTCCAAACCACGGACAAAAAATTCATCAGTGTTGGTAAAAATATGTGATGCAAAACTTCCGACACTTTCTGCAAGAGCTGCAGTTGCACCACCATGTAAAACACCATCGGGTTGGTATACTCTAGAATTAACTGGCATACGAGCCGTTAAGGTGTCTTCAGTAAAATCTACAATCTCAATCTCTAATGTTTCCATTAGTGTATTTTTACTAGCCTTATTGGCTTTTTGTAGTAATTTTTCTTTAGAAATTTGCATAGTAACTCCTACTTTTAGAATAGGAAAACAAAAATACTGAATCTCTCAAGAAATACGTATCTTACTACTAAGAATAGGATGATAATGTTATGTTAATTAAACTATAAAGCCAAGGATAAAAAGAAATTAGGAGCAATTATATTTGCCATATACATTTTTTTACGTTTTGTAATATCTATGATTCTCACAAAAGACAAAAGGAAAAACATTATCCTGATTTAACGGAGAAAGAGATATTTGAGGAATATAAATAAGCAAGTAAATAATCCTCGGGGCAAGCCCACGAGGCATTAAAATAATTTCAATTGATTATTCTTTTTCAAACTTTTATAATCCTTTTCAACACCTTGTTCCTTGACATAATTTGCTATCAATTTTTCAG
>NZ_JABDQL010000057.1 GCF_013042245.1 Winogradskyella sp.
TGATACTTGAGCGGATTAAGAATAATAATCAACGCCTAAAGGAGTTTGCATTATATGCCATTACAGGGCAATCCGCTTGGGAATTATGGAGAACAAGTGCTAATTCAGTCATATATTAGAATATAGCCAAAAATTATAATGAAAAAAAACTTATTCATATTATTAGCTTTGAGCTCATTTTTGAGTATCGGACAAGGCTTACTTTCAGAAAAAGAAAACTTTACACGTCAAGACACCTTAAGAGGCAGCGTAACACCTCAACGTGCTTGGTGGGATTTAACCTATTACCATTTAGATGTAGAAGTTAAACCTGAAGAAAAATTTATTTCAGGAAAAAATACTATTAACTATCGTGTTTTAAAAGCTAAACCAGAATTACAAATAGACCTGCAAACACCTATGAAAATCATCAAGGTTATCCAAGATGGTGAAGAATTAAAAGTTAGGTCTGAAGGAAATGCACACTTTATTAAAGTAACTAATGAGCAACCAGTAGATGCTATAAAATCTTTAGAGGTTTTTTATGAAGGTTATCCGCGTGAAGCAAAACGTGCGCCTTGGGATGGCGGATTTTCTTGGAAAAAAGATAATAACGGAAAGCACTTTATCGCAACCTCAAATCAAGGCTTAGGTGCTAGTGTTTGGTGGCCAAATAAAGACCACATGTATGATGAAGTAGATAGTATGCTTATCTCGGTAACTAACCCTAAAGGATTAACCAACGTATCTAACGGTAGACTACGAAAATTAGAAGATTTAGGCGATAAAGTAAAATCACATTGGTTTGTATCAAATCCAATAAACAACTATGGTGTTAATATAAATATTGGTGACTATGTCAATTTTTCCGAAATTTATAATGGTGAAAAAGGTAAACTCGATATGGATTATTGGGTTTTAATAGATAATCTTGAAAAAGCCAAAGAACATTTTAAAGATGCACCAAAAATGATGAAAGCTTTTGAGTATTGGTTTGGTCCATATCCATTTTACGAAGATAGTTTTAAACTTGTTGAAGTCCCTTATTTGGGCATGGAACACCAGAGTTCCGTTACCTATGGTAATCAATACAAAAATGGCTATTTAGGTCGTGATTTATCTAACACAGGTTGGGGCTTAAAATTTGATTTTATCATAATTCATGAAGCTGGTCACGAGTGGTTTGCTAATAACATTACCAATAAAGATATTGCAGATATGTGGATACATGAAAGTTTTACCAATTATTCCGAAAACTTATTTTTAGATTACTACTACGGAAAAGAAGCCTCCGCAGATTATGTCATAGGTACAAGAGCAAATATTAAAAACAAAACGCCAATTATTGGGCAATATGATGTAAATAATGAAGGTTCAGGCGATATGTATTATAAAGGTGGAAACATGTTACATACCTTACGTCAATTAGTAGAAAATGACAGAATATGGCGAGAAATACTTCGTGGTTTAAATAAGGAGTTTTATCATCAAACAGTAACTACAAAACAGATTGAAGATTACATTTCTAATAAAACTAAAAAAGACTTTAGCGCTTTCTTTAATCAGTATTTACGAGATACTCGAATTCCTACTTTAGAATATAAAATTGAGGACAATCAATTCAAATTTAGATACGTTGATATTGTCAAAGATTTTGATATGCCAATTGAAGTTGAAATTAATGGCAAAACTGAATGGATTTTTCCAACGTCTAAATGGAAAACAAAAAATATAAAGGTTTCAAATTTTAAAGTAGATAGAGATTATTATATCTACTCAAAACAAGTCTAATGTAATAATTCCAGTATCCGCTTGGAACAACATTTCAATTAAAGGATGAAAATAATAATGTGGTATTTAGTAATCTATCAAAGAAAAGAGAATTTAAAATTAACAAGTCTTATAGACTCACAGTAAATCCACCTTATAAAGAATCAAGTAATGTGTACTATCGCAGTGAAGTTAAAATAGAAATAAAAATCATGTTTTCAAGTTTAGCAGGAATAATACCATTTTATAGCTTCAATCTTAGCTTTAATTAAAGGTACCTCAGTACTTAGCAACACAAAAGGAACTAAAAGACATAAAATTGTAGGTTATGCCTATTCAGTTTCTATGTTTATATTACTTGTTTCGTCTTTTATGATATATAGGCTGCACGGAAAATTTAGCATTCTCCATTGGTTTGCTTTAATCAGTAGTATAGTTTTAGTCCTAGGCTTAATACCAATGATAAGCAAACGTCCAAAAGATTATTATAGCTTCCATTTTAGTTTTATATACTAGAGCGTAATTGGACTCTACTGTGCCTTTGCAGCTGCGATACTAACAAGCATTCCGTTTTGGTTAGAATTAAAACACAACATCACAGTGATATTCTATGCAATTGTAGGTATTGCTACAGTAATAGTAGGCAGCATAGGTTCTATTTACTTCTAGAAGTATAAAAAGAAATGGAGTAATTTTAATTGAATATGCATAACATTGACGATGATAAAAAAGGGAAGCAAATAACTTCCCTTTTTTTATATTTTACAATCCACTAATATAACTTCCATAAGGGTCTTTAAACTGAAGACCTTCAGAATAGCGATACTTACTTAATTTTTTAAATTGTGTTAATCCCCAAAGAATAAATTCTTTTTCAAAATAGATATCTTCCTTTTCTATGTCTGGTTGATAATCAGCAAGTAATGCATCCAACGGTGTAACCTCATCAAGTTTTGCTCTATAAGTTACGTCATCATAATCATCTAACAATTCAAACCCGTCTGAATTGAAAAACCACGAAATTAAATCATCATATGGTGTTTCTTCATCTTGCTTTTGCAATTTTTCAACCTTAGGAAAATATCTAGGGAATAGGGTTTTAATAGCACTATCCATCAATGCATTTGCCACGAAATCTGCACCTTCTTGTTCGCCTTCATAAACTAACTCAACTTTCCCTGTAATTGCAGGAATAACGCCTGTAAAGTCGGAAAGTCTAATTGTAGTTTTTTCGTCTCCTGAAAGTAAGGCTCGTCGTTCAGCTGTACTTAATAAGTTTTCGAAAGCCGTAATACTCATTCTGGCACTGACTCCACTTTTTGCGTCTACGTATTCACTTTCACGAGCTTCAAAACTAATTTGTTCTAAAAGGTCTTTTGCCAAATCTGGAACGTGGATAGATTCAGACTGTCTAGAATCTAGTTTTGCTTCTTGCGACGTTATGGTCCTTGCCGTATCTACATTATCTGGGTAATGCGTTAAAATTTGGCTTCCTATTCTATCTTTTAAAGGTGTAACTATACTTCCGCGATTGGTATAATCTTCTGGGTTTGCAGTAAATATAAACTGCATGTCTAATGGTAATCGCAACTTAAATCCTCTAATCTGAATATCACCTTCTTGTAAAATATTGAATAATGCGACTTGAATTCGAGCTTGTAAATCTGGTAACTCGTTAATAACAAAAATGCATCGATTCGCTCTAGGAATCATTCCGTAATGAATCACTCTATCATCTGCGTAACTCAATTTTAAATTGGCTGCTTTTATCGGATCAACATCACCAATAATATCCGCTACTGTTACATCTGGAGTTGCTAATTTTTCCGCAAAACGCTCATCACGATGTAGCCAAGTGATTGGTGTACCATCTCCCTTTTTATTAATTAACTCCACAGCATATCGAGATATAGGCTGCAATGGGTCGTCATTAATTTCAGAACCTTCTACGATAGGAATAAATTCATCTAGCAAATTCACCATCATTCTTGCTAAACGTGTTTTTGCTTGACCGCGCAACCCGAGTAAGTTAATATTATGTCGTGATAAAATAGCACGCTCCAACTCAGGAATCACTGTATTCTCATAACCGTGGATACCTTCAAATGTTATTTTTTTATGCTTAATATTCTCAATCAAATTATCTCTCAATTCATCCTTTATGGATTTTGATTGATAACCTACTTGTTTTAATTCTCCAAGTGTTTTTATGTTTTTCATTTTAGCAATTATCCTTTAATTCTTCTTTTTCTATTATTCTCGTAATCTTCAAAAATCATTTCGCCCAAACCTTTTAATCCAGTGTAGAATGCCTTTCCTCTGTTTGCTTGTGTGAATTCTCTAACAAACTGCATCAAATACGGGTCTTCGGCAATCATAAACGTTGTAATTGGTATGTGTAATCGTCGGGCTTGTTGTGCCATGGCATAACATTTATTGGTAATGTATGGGTCAAGTCCATTACTATTTTTATAATATTGACCATCTGGTAATCGTAAGCAACTTGGTTTACCATCAGTAATCATAAAAATTTGCTTATTAGTATTTCGCTTACGCCGTAACATATCCATTGCTAATTGTAATCCTGCCACCGTATTTGTATGATATGGACCAACTTTAAGATAGGGTAAGTCCTTAATTTTTATAGGCCATGCATCATTACCAAAAACTAAAATCTCTATGGAGTCCTTTGGATATCGTGTTGTAATTAACTGCGACAATGCCATTGCTACCTTTTTGGCTGGTGTAATTCTGTCTTCACCATATAGAATCATACTGTGACTTATGTCAATCATTAGCACGGTACTCATTTGGCTTTTATGTAAGGTTTCTTCAACCACCAAATCATCTTCGGTTAAACTAAAATCGCTAATGCCATGATTGATCTGAGCATTACGCAAACTTTCGGTTATAGACACCTTTTCTAAAGCATCACCAAACTGATAAGCTCTAAAATCTCCCGTGTGCTCATCTCCTATTCCTACACCTTTACTCTTATGATTTCCAGCACCGCTTCGTTTTATCTTTCCAAAAATGTGGTCTAAGGCTTGTTGGCGTATTGCACGCTCGGTTTTAGCAGTGATTTTCAACCTTCCTTTCCCATCACCTTCAACCACGTCAGTTGTGTCAATTTCTTCACGAATATAGCCTTTGTTTTTAAGGTCTTCTATAAAATCGTCAATTGTGTAATCTGGAGCGGTTAGCTCGTACTCCTTATCTAATTGTCTTAGCCAATCGATAGCTTCATCAAAATCTCCTGAAGTGTAAGTAATTAACTCTTTAAAAATATCAAAAAGTTTATCGAAAGGTGATTGATTAGGTGCTTCGTATTTTTTGAATACAAAACCCGATTTTTTTCGTTTTTCTTGCATAGCAGTATAAAAATACCGCTTTTTAATAGCTTACCGAAAGCATTAACATCTCTTTTAGAAAACCTATTCAACTTTTCATTAATTTTAAGCTTTACTCAACTAACCTTAAATACTAATGAAACAGTTTTTCTCCTTTGTTATGCTTCTCTGCGTAACATTTATTTCTGCGCAAGAATTTTCAATGGACATGGTAAAAAACATGGAGCCTAGAAATATTGGCCCTGGTGGCATGTCTGGTCGTGTAACAGCTATTGATGTTGTTGACAATAACCCTGATATAATGTACGTCGGCACAGCTTCTGGCGGACTTTGGAAATCAACTTCTGGCGGTATTAAATGGGAGCCTATTTTCGATAAAGAACTAACAGCCTCCATTGGAGCTGTTGAAATACAGCAATCTAATCCAAGTGTTATTTGGGTCGGAACCGGAGAAGGAAATCCTCGAAACTCGCTAAATGGTGGTTACGGTGTTTACAAGTCGCTAGATGGTGGTAAAACTTGGATGGCGATGGGCTTAGAAAAAACGCGTCATATCCACAGAATTATTGTAGACCCAACAAATCCTGATGTAGTTTATGTTGGGGCAATTGGTTCACCTTGGGGTGAACATCCAGAACGTGGTGTTTTTAAAACAACTGACGGTGGAAAAACGTGGAATAAAATTTTATTCGCTAATAACAAAACTGGGGTTGCCGACATGGTTATGGATCCAACAAATCCTAATAAATTATTAGTAGCCCTATGGGAACACAAACGCGACCCGTGGTTTTTTAATTCTGGTGGAAAAGGTTCTGGTCTGCATATAACGCATGATGGCGGAAAAACTTGGAAGAAATTAACAGATAAAGACGGATTACCTAAAGGTGATTTAGGGCGAATAGGAATCGCAATCGCTCCTAATAAACCTAACATAATTTATGCATTAGTGGAAGCAAAAAAGAATGCGCTTTACAAAAGTGAGGATGGTGGTTTTACCTGGAAAATGATTAATAATAAAAGTGATATTGGAAACAGACCTTTCTATTATTCTGAAATTTATGTTGACCCGCAAAATGAAAATCGCGTGTATTCTGTGTTCACTTACGTAAATGTTTCTGAAGATGGTGGGAAAAATTTTAGTCAACTTATGCCTGCTTATGGCGTAAGTAATGGAGTGCACCCAGACCATCATGCATGGTGGATTCATCCTGAAGATGGGAGTTTCATGATTGATGGAAATGATGGTGGAATGAATATTACTAAAGATGGCGGAAAATCATGGCGTTTTTTTGGTAATCTACCTGTGGCGCAATTCTATCATATCAATGTAGATAACGAATATCCATATAATGTATATGGCGGAATGCAAGATAACGGATCTTGGCGCGGACCAGCATACGTTTGGCGCGCTCAAGGTATTAGAAATAGTTACTGGCAAGAAATTAGTTTTGGTGATGGTTTCGATGTTGTGCCAGACAGAGACGATAGCCGTTATGGTTGGTCTATGAGTCAACAAGGAAATGTGACACGCTACGATTGGCAAACCGGAAATAATTATGGCGTAAAACCAACACATCCAGATGCTAATGTAAAATTACGTTTCAATTGGAATTCTGCAATAAACATTGATCCATTTAATAATAGTACTATTTATTTTGGAAGTCAGTTTGTACATAAATCAACAGACAAGGGCGAAACGTGGACTGTAATTTCTCCAGATTTAACTACAAATGACCCAGAAAAACAAAAACAATCTGAAAGTGGTGGATTAACTATGGACGCCACTGGTGCAGAAAACCACACTACAATTTTAGTGATTGAACCTTCACGGGTTGAAAAAGATATGCTTTGGGCTGGCACAGATGACGGTCGTGTGCATTACACAATTAATGGTGGAGATTCTTGGACAGAAGTCACAAAAAACATAAAAGGTCTACCTAAAGGAAGTTGGATAGCACAGATAAAAGCCTCTAATAAAAACAAAGGTGAAGCCTTATTAATAGCAAATGATTATAGACGATTTAACTATACGCCATATGCTTACCGAACAAAAAACTATGGAAAAACTTGGGAACGAATTGTAGATGAAAATGATGTACAAAGCTATACCCTTGCTATTGTTGAAGATATAGAAGAACCAAACCTAATGTTTTTAGGAACTGATGATGGTTTATACATCTCTATAAACGCCGGTGATAAATGGACAAAATGGACCAATAATTTTCCTACAACATCGGTTAAAGATTTAGTAATTCATCCTAGAGAGCATGACTTAGTCATTGGAACTTTTGGACGTGCCGCTTGGGTGTTAGATGATATTAGACCTTTAAGAGAAATGGCTAGAAATACATCAGTAATGACATCAAACATCAAATTATTTAACCCACCAACAGCATATCAAGCCGCTTACCAACAACCAACAGGAAGTCGTTTTGGTGCAGATGCTATGTATCATGGTGAGAATAGAGCTGGTGGTGCGCGTTTTGCGTATATGTTTAATAAAAAGGATGCCGTAAAATCAGATATTAAATCAGACTCAAAAAAAGATGATAAAAATATTAGTGACAAGAAAGTTGGAAACGAAATAAAATGGGATTCATTAACACTAAAACTTTATGATGGGTCTCGTTTAATTAGAACATTAAAACAAAAAGCACCTAAAGAAAACGGCTTACAACGTTGGACGTGGTACATGGATGAAGCTGGAAAAAATAGACCATCGAGACGCATTCGTAAATCCACAAAAGAACCAGGAGGTGTCTCAGTAAAACCTGGAACTTATAAAGCGGCATTACATTACGGTGATCAAATCTCTGAAACTATGGTGACTGTAGCATCAGACCCTAGACTTAATATTTCTCAGAAAAACATAAATGAAGTTTATTCAGCATCAAAAGAACTAGAAGACATTTCACAGACACTTGCAGATGCTTCAAAACAGCTTATTGAGAGTAAAAATATTGCTTCTAATTATCAGAAAAAACTAAAAAAACTAGATAAAGAAGCCTATGAAGACCAAATTAAAGCATCTGATTCTATCGTAAAATCAATAGATTCATTATTAGACAAATACTTCGGAAAAAAAGATGACCGCCAAGGTATCACTCGTAACCCTGAAGTTACAGCATTACAGCGCTTACGTATGGTAAGTGGTTACATTCGTAATAGTCAAACCGGATTAACCTCAACCGAGACCACTTTGATGAAGCATGCAAAAGATGCTGTAAAAGAATTATTGAGTGAAACTAATGCGTTTTTCAATAATGAATGGAAAACTTATGAAGCGGATATGAAAACGCTTCAAATCAACCCATTTAAAGAGACGAAAACATTTGGGATAGATTAATTCGTTAAAAATCAAATCATTATGAAACGAGCATGCTAAACATATTATCACCCAAAGGAATGATTAATAGCGAACAGCATGTGTCTTTAAAAAAAACAAGGCTATATTCTAATATATGACTGAATTAGTACTTGTTCTCCATAATTCCCAAGCGGATTGCCCTGTAATGGCATATAATGCAAACTCCTTTAGGCGTTGATTATTATTCTTAATCCG
>NZ_JABDQL010000058.1 GCF_013042245.1 Winogradskyella sp.
ATCTTTGCTCAAGGGTTATTTGACTCATATTGCAATTTTTTGACGGAGAACAATATAGCTAAATATCCATCAGAAGGAGAAGGGAATTTGTTCCCTTCTTTTTTCTGAAAAATTGCTATAAAAAAAAACTCCTTAAAAGTTGCGTTTATTGGTTGAATTCAAGTTTAATTTATCCCTAAGCCAAAAAAACTTAGGGTTTTTTATTTAAACACTAGTGTCATTGAGATTAAATTTTAACGCCACTCTTTAGTTTGTAATAATTAAAATAGATACCAAGAACATGATATTTTTAACTATGTAATTCCATACAGTAAAAGATTATTAATTATGAGTATTACAAAGGTTTAGTTATTTGTTAAATAAAATAATGTGTAAACCTCTGAATAATATTTGACAGTATATCGCTATCAATGCGAGCAAAAAACATCAAATTAATATTAAAGGAGTAATGCTTATGTGTTATGCAAAAAAAAGACTGCTTGAAAAAGCAGTCTTTTCTGTAACTAAATTAAACTTTATTAGTTCTTAAAATCTGTAATTTAAAGACAGATTTAACATCGTTCCTAACTGACTAAAGTGGTAACCATCATAAGTCATTTGTGAATAACGTTGGTTAAACGTAATTAAGTTAGACTGGTTTTGAATTGGTGTTAAGCCTGTAGCTGTTATTGATGTATCATCAATTAATGCCTGACCTGCAGCGTTCTCTGCTTTGAAACCCCATTCTGGTAAAACATTTAATAAGTTATTAATATTTAACGAAATGGTTAACTTTTCAGTTGCATTATAATTAATCGCTAAATCAGTTACAATCTTTGGTGTAAATTCAGTTCTTAAGTCTGTACTCATACCTTGTTGCTTAAATGTTGTTTTTCCGAAATAAGTATTATTTAAAGAGAAACCCCATTTGTTTATATCATAATTAGCACCTAAAATCCATTTTGTTTGTGGTCTTGATGTAAAGAATAAAGCTTCTTGAGTTGCATTAACAACAGATTGACCAGAGTTAGCAACTAAAGGAATATCTTTAACAGCGCCATCTCTCTCGTTTTGTATTGTGTAGTTACCCGATAAGTTAAGGTCTAAATCGCCATTACCAAGAGCTATATTTCTCTTACTTAATACCACATCTATACCAGACGTTCTTGTATCTATGGCATTAGAAAAGAAACTGACATCACTTAAATTATTTTGTGCTAAAAGAATATCTAAGGGATTTGTTGGGTCGCCACTTGCACCAATTTCAGAACCTAAAACAATTCTATCCTTTACTGCTATATTGTAATAATCTACAGTAAATGCAATTCCGTTATCAAATTTACCACCAATACCTATAGTAAAGTTGTTTGAAGTTTCAGCATCTAATTCAGGAATACCTAAAAGCTTAGCTTGTGTAGATACATTATTAATTAAACCACCTACTTGTATACCTTGTCCAGGGATAAAACTGTATTGTGCTTTTTGCGTATAAATTTGGTGTAATGTTGGTGCTCTGAAGCCTGAAGAAACAGAAGCTCTCGCCGTAAGATTATCATTAAGTTTTAAACGAGAACTTATTTTGTATACAAATGTATTACCAAAATCTGAATAATTTTCTGTACGAACAGTACCGCTTAATAGGAAAGCATCACTTACGTCGTAGTCAATAGAGAAGTAACCCCCGATATTAAAACGGTCAAATTTTCCTGAATTTTGTGGAGCATTACCTGCAAAAGAATCGGCACCACCACCATCATAAGATGCTAACTCACCTTCAATAACTTCAAAAGTCTCGTTTCTAAACTCAGCTCCAAAACCAATACTCACTTTATCGGATAACACTCTAGAAATATCAATGTTACCGACATTGTGCGTAAAACGTGTTCCTCCTGGATCAAAAGATTGCTGACTATTTTCTCTATACAATTGAGATCCTTCAGTAAGTTCTCCTGCATCAACAATACCATTACTATTTGCATCTACCCAAGTTGATGGTGAAAATACTTCATTTCTATTGTGTGATTGGTTTACTCTATACGTTTGTGTGTTTCCACCAGTAGTATAACTTAAATCAACATTCCAGTCATTTATTACTGTTTTAATACCTACAGTACCATTATAATCATTTAATAAACCTTCGAAAGTAGGAACATAGCCGTCATAACCACCAGCATTTAAAGGATTTTCTCCTGGGAAGAAATCAGCTAAATATGGAAAATCAGAAACAGTTCTCCAATATGGAGTTCTGTAGTTTGCAAAGCTGTTTACTTTTTTATAAACATATGCTGCGTTAAAGTACATTTGTGTATTGTTACTTAAGTCATACTCTCCATTAATTAAGAATTTAGACGATGTAGTTTCAGGAGAACCATTAATATTATTAGCATCTGGATTACGTCCTAAAAATTCATTTACAGCGGCTACATCAGCAGCAGTTCCTCCAGTGAAATCAGCAATTTCTCCTTCGGCATTTACAGTACCAGGTCTGTTAGCAAGATTTACTTTTGAAAAATCTATGGTATAATTAATAAAGCCTTTATCTTCTCCAATAGCAGTACCGTTGTTAACAGCCAAACCAATCATTTCGCCATCACCTTCAGAAGTCATTCCTGTTCTTAGTGTTGCAGAACCTTTATTTATATCATCTTTTAATATGATATTCATAACACCAGCAATAGCATCAGAACCATATTGTGCAGATGCACCATCACGTAAAATCTCAACACGTTCTATGGCATCTGTAGGTATGGCAGAAATATCAGCACCTGTTTCACCACGACCTGGTGATGTTTGTGTGTATAATAATGCACTTAAGTTTTTACGCTTACCATTAATAAGTATTAATGTTCTACTTGGCCCCATGTTTCTAATTTCATACGGGTCTAATAATGATGTTGCATCATTTACAGGAGTTTGAACGGTGTTAAAAGAAGGTATTCTATATTGAAGTGCCTTGTCAAATGTTGGTTGTCCTGTAGACACAAGTTCTTTAGAAGATAAAACATCAACTGGTAAAGGTGTGTCCGCATTACTACGAGGTGCCGTACGGCTACCTACTAATACAATTTGATCTAATTCTTCACCTTCAGAAAGTTTAACGTTAATTGTGGATCGTCCATTAACAACCTCTTCAACTGTTGTAAAACCAAGATAACTAAAAACTAATGTCGCACCAGCCTCAACCGATAAAGAGTATTTTCCATCAAAATCAGTTGCTGTACCATTTGTTGTACCTTTTTCTATAACATTAACGCCAAGAATAGGAAGTCCTTCAGAATCAGTTACTTTGCCTGAAACATCTTGTTGTGCGAACAAGAAAGCAGAGCAAAAAAACATTGAAATAATAAGTGTAATTTGTCTCATAAAAAATTTTTTAGTTTAAATATTTCACAAAAATGTTATTTTTTTTTCAATAAATTAACATTTTTTAACTATTTATTTATAATTGTATGTCAGTAATCAGTAATAATTTAGATTTCAAACACATTCTGTCACATTGAGTACTTCGATTTTAGTTTATGCTGAGCACAGTCGAAGTACTCAGCATAAACTAAAGTCGAAATGTCTAGCAAATCAAAAACTTAGATTTCTCGACTACACTTCGACTACGCTCTGTGACCACGCTCAAATGACAGATACATTCTGATTATAACACTTTAAGGATATACAGAATTGAATAAAACTAACTTACTTTCTAAAATTATAGAAAAATACTTTTACAAAGTATACATTTGCACCGCAAAATTATCATTACATGAAAGCTGGAATAGTAGGATTACCAAACGTCGGAAAATCGACCTTATTTAATTGTTTATCTAATGCCAAAGCGCAGAGTGCCAACTTTCCGTTTTGTACAATAGAACCTAATATTGGTGTTGTAAATGTACCTGACCCCAGACTATCTAAGTTAGAAGAATTGGTAACCCCAGAAAAGGTGGTTCCTGCAACTGTAGAGATTGTAGATATTGCAGGTTTGGTAAAAGGAGCCAGTAAAGGCGAAGGTTTAGGAAATCAGTTTTTAGGAAATATTAGAGAAACTGATGCTATTTTGCATGTATTGCGATGTTTTGATAACGATAATATTGTACACGTTGATGGTTCTGTAGACCCAATTAGAGATAAAGAAACCATCGATATGGAATTACAGTTAAAAGATTTGGAAACTGTAGAAAAGAAATTAGATAAAGTTAAGCGTGCCGCAAAAACAGGTAATAAAGAAGCACAAGCCGAAGAAACTGTTTTAAATAAAATAAAAGACGCTTTAGAAGCCGGAATATCTGTCCGTGCGTTAGAGTTTTCTGATGAAGATTATATTGATTACGTAAAGCCATCACAGTTTATTACCGATAAGCCAGTCATGTATATTTGTAACGTAGATGAAGGTGCAGCAACGACTGGTAACGCCTATGTAGATAAGGTAAGAGACGCAGTAAAAGACGAAAACGCTGAAGTTTTAGTTTTAGCTGTTGGTACAGAAGCTGATATTAATGAGTTAGATGATTATGAAGAGCGTCAGATGTTCTTAGCGGATATAGGTTTAGACGAGCCAGGTTCTGCAAAGTTGATTCGTTCAGCCTATAAACTTTTAAATCAGCAAACCTATTTTACAGCTGGTGTTAAAGAAGTGCGTGCTTGGACCGTGAATATTGGTGCTACAGGACCACAAGCTGCTGGAGTTATCCATACCGATTTTGAAAAAGGATTTATCCGTGCAGAAGTTATTGCTTATGACGACTATGTGTCTTACGGAAGCGAGTCCAAAGTAAAAGAAGCTGGTAAAATGCGTGTTGAGGGAAAGAATTATGTTGTTAAAGATGGCGATGTGATGCATTTCTTATTCAATGTTTAAATTTGTGATTTAGTCACATTACATATTTAAATGAATTTAAGATGAAAAAGTACATCTTCTATTTTTTAATTTTCCCTATTATTGTTTCAGCTCAAATTAATGAGAGTGATTCCCTTAAGGTCAAAGCTAGTTTATCGGTTACTGGTTTATGGCAATCTGGTAATGTTGAAACTCTAATTTTAAGAGGTCGTACAGACTTTAGTGTTCGTCCGTGGAAAAAGTGGGTATTTAAAAACACCAATTCTTATGTCTATCAAGCTTTTGATAAGAATAAGGCAGATTCTGATTTTTTAAGTCTTAATTTTTTGTATTTCAATCCAGAAAAACGCTTTTATCCACAAGTATTAGGATTTATAAGTACAAATTTTAGAAGAGAAATAGTACAACGCTACTTGGTTGGGGCAGGCGGAACATACCAAATAATTCAAGGCGAAAAAAGTTGGCTTAAAGCTTCATTGACTTTTGAGTTTGAAGAGACCGATTTTAGACGAGATGTATTCAACAGACCGCAATTTAATGGTAATAATATTATAGATACTTTTAGAAGTACCATCTGGATTAGTGGTAAATATGAGCTGTTTAAGAAAAAAGTGATTCTCAAACATCAAAGTTTCTATCAGCCATCTTTAGAAGATAGTGATAACTATCGATGGCAAGCAGACCTTTCTGCAGAGTTCCCTGTATGGAAACACCTGAGTTTTAAAATAAACTATTTAAGAACTTTTGAGAGTGTCGTTATACAAGGTCAAGAGGAAGAAGATGAGTTTTTAACCTTTGGATTTACGCTTAAAAGTTTTTAAAATTCCTTTTAACACAAGTTAACGGTCGTTAACCTAAATGCTACAAATTAGGTCCTATATTTGAACTATCATCAATCAATTATTTAACCAATTTATAAAAGCCAATGTTCTCAACAACATTGGCTTTTTATTGTTAATTACTTTCCCTAAATCGTATTTTATTTTCTAAGTCATAATGCTATATTTAACAACTCATCTAAGTTTACTGATTTTATGGCCGAACAGACTAAATATACCGAAGATAATATACGCTCGCTCGATTGGAAAGAACACATCCGTATGCGACCTGGTATGTATATCGGTAAGCTCGGTGATGGTTCGTCACCAGACGATGGTATTTACATTTTGCTTAAAGAAGTCCTAGATAACTCTATTGACGAGTTTGTGATGGGTGCAGGTAAGACTATTGAGATTTCTATTCAAGGCGAAAAGGTCATCGTTCGAGATTATGGTCGTGGAATACCATTAGGAAAGGTTGTCGATGTAGTTTCTAAAATGAATACTGGTGGTAAGTACGATTCTAAAGCCTTTAAAAAATCTGTTGGACTAAATGGTGTTGGTACTAAAGCGGTTAATGCATTATCTAACTATTTTAGAGTAGAATCGACTAGAGATGGAAAATCTGCTTCAGCGGAATTTGAGCAAGGAAATTTGACCAATCAGGAGATGTTAGATAACACATCACGACGTAAAGGGACGAAAGTGACTTTTACTCCTGATGATTCCATTTTTAAAAATTACAAATACCGCAGTGAATATGTAGTTAAGATGCTAAAAAACTATGTGTATCTCAATCCTGGATTAACTATAGTTTTTAATAGCGAAAAGTATTACAGTGAAAACGGACTAAAAGATTTATTAGAAGACAACAACAATAAATCCGATTTTTTATACCCTATAATTCATTTAAGAGGCGATGATATTGAAATCGCCGTGACACACAGTAAAACTCAGTATAGTGAAGAATATCACTCTTTTGTAAATGGTCAAAATACCACACAAGGCGGTACACATTTAACTGCTTTTAGAGAAGCAATTGTAAAAACTATCCGTGAGTTTTATGGTAAAAATTATGATACTTCAGACATTCGTAAATCTATCATTGCAGCCATAGCTATAAAAGTTATGGAGCCTGTTTTTGAGAGTCAGACCAAAACAAAACTCGGTTCTACAGATATGGGTGGCGATTTGCCAACCGTACGAACGTATATCAATGATTTTGTTAAGAAATACTTTGACAACTATTTACATAAAAACCCAGATTCTGCAGAGAAGATTCAACGTAAAATTCTTCAAGCCGAACGTGAGCGAAAGGAATTATCTGGTATCCGAAAGCTAGCTAAAGACCGTGCTAAAAAAGCAAGCTTACATAATAAGAAGCTTAGAGACTGCCGCGTGCATTTTGGAGATACTAAAAATGAAAGAAGCTTAGAGTCAACTTTATTTATTACTGAGGGAGATTCTGCATCTGGTAGTATTACAAAATCTCGCGATGTTAATACACAAGCAGTTTTTAGTTTAAAAGGAAAACCTTTAAACTCTTATGGCTTAAGCAAAAAGATAGTATATGAGAATGAAGAATTTAATCTACTTCAAGCGGCTTTAAATATTGAAGAAACGCTTGAAGATTTACGATACAACAATATAGTCATCGCTACAGATGCCGATGTTGATGGTATGCACATTCGATTGTTATTGATAACGTTCTTTTTGCAATTCTTTCCTGAAGTGATCAAAGAAGGACACTTGTATATATTACAAACACCATTATTTAGGGTTCGTAATAAGAAAGAAACGATTTATTGTTATTCTGAAGAGGAGCGAAGAATAGCTATCGAAAAACTAAAACCAAAACCAGAGATTACTCGATTTAAAGGTTTAGGTGAAATTTCACCAGATGAGTTTAAGCATTTTATAGGGGATGACATCCGTTTAGACCCAGTGATGTTAGATAAAGACATGTCTATTGAAGAGATGTTATCTTTTTACATGGGGAAAAACACACCAACACGCCAAGAGTTTATTATTAATAATTTGAAGGTAGAGTTAGATGTTGTTGAATAGAATATTTAGAATATGGAAAATGGACTGTTGGATTATAGACAAAAGGATTATAGAAATTTATATTTAATGGCGAGACATAATTTTAGAAAATTAGAAATATGGAAAGACGGCATCTCTTTTGTATCAGATAATTACAAATTGACTAAAACCTTTCCTGCAGACGAACGTTTCAATTTAATGAGTCAAATGAATAGGTGCGCTGTTTCCATTCCTTCAAATATTTCAGAGGGCTCAGCAAAATCGTCTGATAAACATTTTAAAATTTATCTTGAAACGAGTCTAGGTTCAGCCTATGAATGGGAAACTCAACTCGAAATTGCAAACAATGAAAATTACATCAGTCAAGAAAAATATTCAGAATTAATAAGTAAAATACAATCATTGCAAAAAAGAATAGGAAAATTTATTGATAGGCTATCGTAGCCCATATTCAATACTTCCATATTCCATTTTCTTTTAATTAATATGAGCGAAGAACACGAAGAATTAGAAAACATAAATAACGAAGACCATCAAGAGCCACAAGAGACGATAACCAAAGTCACAGGTATGTACAAGGATTGGTTTTTGGATTATGCATCATACGTAATCCTTGAGCGTGCTGTACCAGCAATTGAGGATGGTTTTAAACCTGTACAACGACGTATCATGCATTCTATGAAAGATTTGGATGATGGTCGTTATAACAAAGTCGCAAACATTGTTGGTCATACGATGCAGTACCATCCGCATGGAGATGCTAGTATTGCTGATGCCATGGTGCAAATCGGTCAGAAAGATTTATTGATTGACACCCAAGGAAACTGGGGGAATATATTAACTGGTGATAGAGCAGCTGCATCGCGTTATATTGAAGCTCGTATCTCAAAATTTGGTTTGGACGTCGTCTATAATCCAAAAATCACACAATGGCAACAATCTTATGATGGTCGTCGAAAAGAACCTGTAAACTTACCAGTAATGTTTCCGCTCTTATTAGCGCAAGGAGGTGAAGGTATTGCCGTAGGTTTATCGACAAAAATATTGCCTCATAATTTTATAGAATTAATTGATGCATCTATAAAACATTTAAAAGGAAAACGCTTTACGATTGTTCCTGATTTCCCAACAGCAGGTATTGCAGATTTTACTAATTATAATGACGGTAATCGTGGCGGGAAAGTACGTGTACGTGCAAAAATTTCGCATCATAGTAAAAACACATTAGCAATTACAGAGATTCCTTTTAGTACCACAACACAATCGCTTATTGACTCTATCTTAAAAGCCAATGATAAGGGGAAAATCAAGATCAAAAAAATTGAAGATAATACTGCAGCTGAGGTTGAGATTTTAGTGCATTTACCTTCAGGTATTTCACCAGACAAGACCATTGATGCCTTATATGCGTTTACTAATTGTGAAACATCGATTTCTCCATTAGGTTGTGTAATTGAGGACAGCAAACCATTATTTGTTGGTGTAACAGAAATGTTACGTCGTTCTACTGATAATACAGTTCAGCTTTTAAAATCTGAACTAGAAATAAAATTAGGCGAGCTAGAAGAACAATGGCATTTTGCCTCCTTAGAACGTATTTTCATTGAAAATAGAATCTATCGCGATATCGAAGAAGAAGAAACTTGGGATGGTGTTATCAATGCGATTGATAAAGGTTTACAACCTCATATCAAACATCTTAAACGAAAAATTACTGTTGATGATATCACGCGTTTAACAGAAATCCGAATCAAACGTATTTCAAAATTTGATATTGACAAAGCACAACAAAAGATTGATGCTTTAGAAGCGCAAATTGCCGAAGTTAAGCATCACTTAGCCAATCTTATTGTTTATGCGATTGCTTATTTTGAGCGTTTAAAGAAAGATTACGGAGAAGGTAAAGAACGTAAAACCGAAATTCGAATTTTTGATGATGTAGATGCTACCAAAGTAGTTATTAGAAATACAAAGCTTTATGTCAATCGCGAAGAAGGTTTTATCGGAACATCACTTCGAAGAGACGAATATGTCTGTGACTGTAGTGATATTGATGATATTATCGCTTTTACCAAAGATGGTAAAATGATGGTAACCAAAGTAGACTCTAAAACCTTTATTGGTAAAGATATTATTCATGTAGCGGTTTTTAAAAAGAAAGATAAACGGACCATTTATAATTTAATTTATAGAGATGGAAAAAGTGGATCGTCTTACGTAAAGCGTTTTGCCGTAACCTCTATGACACGAGATCGTAAATACGATTTAACTAATGGAAACAAAGCTTCAGTGGTTTGGTATTTTTCTGCAAACCCTAATGGCGAGGCCGAAGTCGTTTCCATTTCACTGCGTCAAGTAGGAAGTATAAAAAAACTAAAATGGGATTTAGATTTTGCTGATATTCTCATAAAAGCCAGAACTTCTAAAGGAAATTTGGTCACTAAATATTCCATCAAGCGTATTGAGCTTAAGGAAAAAGGTGTTTCTACATTAAAACCACGAAAGATATGGTTTGATGATACTGTTCAAAGGTTAAATGTTGATGGTCGTGGCGAACTAATTGGGGAGTTTAGAGGTGAAGACCGTTTGCTAATTATTAATCAATCTGGTGTTGCTAAAACAATAATCCCAGAAATCACAGCTCATTTCGATAGTGATATGATTGTTCTTGAAAAATGGATTCCCAAAAAACCAATTTCAGCAATTTATTACAATGGTGAAAAAGAATTATGCTACGTTAAGCGTTTTTTAATTGAACAAGAAGGTCGAGAAGAGTCATTCATCACTGAGCATCCAAAATCACAGCTAGAAGTTGTTTCCACCGATTGGCGACCAGTTGCTGAGGTAGAATTTACTAAAGAGCGAGGTAAAGATCGCAAACCAAACCTTAAAGTCAATTTTGAGGAATTTATAGATATAAAAGGTATTTCCGCTATGGGAAATCAACTAACCAAAGATAAAGTCAAGCAAATTGATTTGATAGAATCATTACCTTATGACGCACCAGAAGAAGTGCACGCCGACGAGTTAGAAGTTGTAGATGAGGAGCAGGTAACTGCTGAAACATCAGATACTTCTGAAGGGAAAGTAAAAGTAGAATTAGACCCAAAACCTAAAACAGATACATCAACATCTAAAGACGATACTGAATCTAATCCTGATGTAGATGATTCAGGACAAGCATCTTTGTTTTAATTTGATATTATTATTTCTTTTTTGAAGTTTTCTGATTTAAAAACTCTACAAACAACGAAAATGCAATTGCAAAATAAAGATAGCCTTTAGGTATTGCACCAACTTCATTACCGAAAAATTGGGTATGCGATAAATGCGCAGCCTCCGTAATTAGCATAAATCCTATTAAAATTAAAAACGCCAAACCTAGTATCTGAATACTTGGATGGTTATCAATAAAACGTCGTATTGGGTTAGCAAAGCCTATCATTACAACTATAGATATAACTACGGCAATTATCATTAAAACCAAGCTATAGTTTGGGTTTGGATGCAAGCCATTAGTCATACCAATTGCTGTTAATATAGAATCTATGGAAAATATAAAGTCTATAATTAATATTTGTACAATGGCTTGTTGAAGTGAACTAATCACTTTTCCTTTTATACTATCTTCATCATAAGATGGAGTTTCTACCTTTTCTCTAATCTCAGAAGTGCTTTTATATATGAGAAATAAACCGCCAGCAAACAATATAATGGCTTGCCAACTAAGATGTAATTCTAACCATGAATTTTCAATTTCGTAAAAAGGTTCTTTTAAGCCTACCAAAAACGATACAAAAAATAGAAGTATAATTCGTTGTGCCATGGCTAAAACTAATCCAATATTAGTGGCTTTACCACGCTGATGCTCCGGTAGTTTATTAGCTGCTATAGAAATAAATACGATATTATCTATCCCTAAAATGATTTCTAAAAAAGTGAGTGTTAGTAATGCGATAATGGCATCACCAGAAAGCAAAAATTCTAGCATATTTATTTAATTCTGTAGGCTGTACCTTTTTCTACACGAATGGATTTATTCTGTTTTTTAATAGCTAATTTGTATTCAAAAGTGTATGAAGAATCAGTAGTTGTTAAAATTTTCATATGTATAGCATCATCTTCTGAACTATTTTTAGGATTTAGCTTCTTTAAAATAAACTCACAATCATTTATCCAACGAATAGAAGAGGAATCAACTTTACCTTCGAAATAATCGATACTGTAAGCTTTCGTTCTTTTAAAAGTTCCTGTTTTTTCTACGCCATCAACAATAAAAGAAAATTTAAACTCACCAGTTTTATAATCTTGACAATTACGTTCTACATTATAACAACTCGTAAGTGCGATAAAAAAAAGAATGAATAGGCTGCGCTTCATGTGTAATGCAAATATTTTTACAAAAGTAAGAATTTAGTTGCGCTTAATTCTGATAGCTTTTAAAACTTCCATCTTTATAGAGGATTATTATTTTTTCTATTTCGGAAGAATTATTTGAATTTACAAATTCTGTTGATTCTTCAGGATTAGAATCTGAAAATTTTAATTGTTCTTTTTTTGGAGTAGAAGGGAATTGACCCTTGCCATTCATCAACCAATATAAATCTACTTCAGTATAGGTATGGAGAACCTTCATAACAAAATCTAAACTAGGCTTATTTCTTCCAGAAAGAATATGTGAAATACTAGAGCGTTGTACACCAATTTTTTCGGCAAAACTAGATGCGGTTTCGTCATAATATTTAATGACTTTTTGAAGACGTTCTGTAAAATCTGAGGTATTTGTCATTGTAAACCGTATTCTTTTTAAATATACGTTACAAATGTAACAATAGATGTGATAACTTTTATATTAAATATAAATATTAACTAATTTAAGTTAAACCAAAAGTTTATATATGTTGCAGCAAAGTACTGATATAAAGCATTTTAATAATAAAATTATCATTTCATTGAATATTTTCATTATATGATTTAATAAGGATTTTCATAGTTGCAACTAGCGTATACAATTGTAACATATTTAATGCAATTATTGTTTACAAATGTAAATTTACAATTGTATACCTTTGTGTTATAAATGTTTTAAATGACTTCAAAATACTTATCGGAATTGCAGAAATCTTTTAAAGAAAAATCGCTTTTTGGACGTTATATCACCAATTCAAAAATTGCTGATGTTTTAAAAAAATTGAGTACTAAATTTGAAGTTTCTACACTTGGATATTCTGTTGAGAATAGGCCAATCTACAGTATTAAAATTGGACGCGGTACGACTAAGGTATTACTTTGGTCACAAATGCATGGAAACGAATCAACGACAACAAAAGCAATTTTTGATTTATGTAATGCATTTATGAAAGGAGAATTTTCTGATATTATTGAAAGTTGTACGCTTCAAATCATCCCAATTTTGAATCCTGATGGCGCTGAACGTTATACACGTATTAATGCAAATGATGTGGATTTAAACAGAGATGCACAGGATTTATCTCAGCCAGAGAGTAAGGTGCTAAGAGTCTGTTTTGATGATTTTGAACCTGATTATTGTTTTAATCTTCATGGGCAACGCACAATTTTTGGTGCGGGTGATGCTGGCAATTCGGCTATTTTATCTTTTTTATCACCATCAGAAGATGATAAACGTTCTATTACCATAACCCGAAAAAAGGCTATGGCAGTTATTTCTAGTATAAACAAGAATCTTCAGCCTGACTTAGCAGACGCAATAGGGAGATATGACGATGGTTTTAATCTCAACTGTGTTGGTGATACGTTTCAGTCCATGGGTGTGCCAACTATTTTATATGAAGCAGGACACTATCCTAATGATTATGAGCGTGAGATAACCAGAGTCTATCTTTTTAAGGCTTTGTTTTACGGTTTACAAGCGATATCAAATTCCTCTAACTATAAAGATTTTAACGGTTATTATGATATCCCAGAAAACAAAAAGAATTTTTACGATGTAATTATCAGAAATTGTAGAAGTAAAGATTCAGAAACATCTTTTGATGTAGCTATCCAGTTTAAAGAAGTTCTAAAAGATGGAGGCATAAGTTTTGTGCCTTATGTAGAAAAATTAGAGCAACTTGATTCTTATTTCGGTCATGATGAAATTGATGCAAAAAATGCTATGATTCTTAATCATGAAAATAAGATCTTAAAAGTCGGCTACGAAATCGTTTTCGCAATGTTAAATAATCGTAAATACTTGATAAAATCTTAATAATTCACAGATTTAGCTTCTTTTTTTTAATGAAAATGTCTTAATTTTGCATATAATTCAACAAATAAATAATATGGCAAAGTTCAAATTAGACGAAATTGACCACCAAATATTGGATATGCTTATCGACAACACGCGTATTCCATTTACAGATATTGCAAAGAAATTATTGATTTCTGCTGGTACCGTTCATGTAAGAGTAAAGAAAATGGAAGAGGCCGGAATTATCAAGGGTTCTTCATTGACATTAGACTACAAGAAATTAGGATATTCTTTTATTGCTTACGTTGGTGTTTTTCTTCAGAATACATCGCAAACAAAATTTGTTTTAGAACGTATTTCTGAAATTCCTTATGTTACAGTAGCTCACATTACAACAGGGAAATTTAATATTTTTTGTAAAATTAGAGCCAAGGATACTATGCATGCTAAAGAAATTATCTTTATGTTAGACGATATTGATGGTGTTTATCGTACCGAGACCATGATTTCCCTTGAGGAAAGCATTAATGATAAGAAACGTCTAATGCATACAATTTTTAATGAATTATAACACATATTAGTTATAAAAATTACAAAGCTCTAACAATTTGTTAGGGCTTTTTTTATCTTCGAGCAGAAAATCAAATCACTATGAATTTACCTCAAAATGAATTTAATCCTTACTATTTGCCTTATATTATTTTGGCTACAAGTGAAAATATTATTGAAGGATTACAACGAAATTTAAAATCTGTTACTGCTTTTTACAAAAATATTCCTGAAGAAAAACATAATTACGCATACGCTGAAGGAAAATGGACAGTAAAAGATATTCTTCTTCACATTATAGATACAGAGCGTATTTTTGCTTACCGAGCTTTACGGATAGGACGCAATGACAAAACGCTTATGAGAGGTTTTGAACAAGATGATTATGTAATTTCTGGTAATGCTTCTGCCAGAACAATGGAGAGTTTAATAAATGAATATATGTCTGTACGCCATTCAACTATTTCTCTTTATAAATCTTTTAGTCAAAATGACTTAAAATGTATGGGCACTGCAAGTAACTCACCAGTGTCAGTTAGAGCTATTGGTTATATTATAAGCGGTCACGAAAATCACCATAATCGGATAATTGAAGAGCGTTATCTTAATTAAATCTTTTCGGCTAAATACTTACCAGTAATTGAGTCTTTATCTTTAGCAATTTCTTCTGGTGTCCCCGAAGACACTAATTGTCCGCCATTTTTTCCACCTTCAGGGCCTAAATCAATGATGTAATCAGCACATTTTATCAAGTCAATATTGTGCTCAATGACAATAATAGAATGGCCAATGTTAATTAAAGCCTGAAAGGACTTGAGTAATTTTTTAATATCATGAAAATGAAGACCTGTCGTAGGTTCATCAAAAATAAATAGGGTTGTATCTCCTCGAGAACCTTTTCCTAAAAATGAAGCCAATTTAATACGTTGTGCTTCACCGCCAGATAGTGTAGAAGAAGATTGACCAAGCCTTACATAGCCTAAGCCAACGTCTTTTAGCGGTTGTAGTTTTCTTTCTATTTTAGACTGTTTGTGTTCTGAGAAAAATGCTACGGCGTTATCAATAGTCATATTCAGAATATCATCAATAGATTTTCCTTCAAAATTAACTTCTAAAACTTCCTTTTTAAAACGTTTCCCATTACAGGTATCACAGGTAAGGTGTACATCTGCCATAAACTGCATTTCTATGGTAACTTCGCCTTCACCTTTACAGGTTTCACAGCGACCACCGTCAACATTAAAACTAAAGTGTTTGGCTTGGTAGTTCCTGATTTTACTCAATTTTTGAGAAGCAAATAATGCCCTTATATCATCATAGGCTTTTACATAGGTCACAGGATTAGAACGAGACGAGCGCCCAATGGGATTTTGGTCCACAAACTCTACATTTTCAATATTTGAAAAATTACCTTTAAGTTCTGTAAATTGACCTGGCTTGTCTCCAAAACCAGTTAGCTTTTTCTGTAATGCAGGATATAGTAGTTTCTTTACTAATGTACTTTTTCCACTACCTGAAACACCGGTAATGACAGTAAGCATATTTAATGGGAAGTTGACATCAATATTACTGAGGTTATTCTCTCTTGCGCCTACAACTTCAATATTATATTTTGAAGCTCTTCGTTTTTTAGGTACCTCAATTTCTAGCTTACCATTTAAATAATTAGCAGTAAGCGTATCTGAAACCAAAATATCTTTAAATGTTCCTGTAGCGACAACTTCACCACCGAAGGTGCCAGCTTCAGGCCCAATATCTATAACTTCATCAGCAGCTTTCATAATGTCTTCGTCGTGTTCTACAACGATTACAGTGTTTCCTAAATCTCTAAGTGATTTAAGAACATCAATCAATCGCTCTGTATCTTTTGGATGTAAGCCAATACTAGGTTCATCTAAAATATACAAGGAGCCAACAAGACTACTTCCTAGCGATGTCGCCAAGTTTATTCGCTGACTTTCCCCGCCTGAAAGTGTGTTTGATTTTCGGTTTAGAGTAAGGTAGTTTAGTCCCACGTTTGACAAAAACTCTAGTCTTGTATTAATTTCTTTTAATAACCGTTTAGCTATTTTTACATCATGCTCATCTAACCGCAGTGTCTTAAAGAAATTAGTGAGCTCATCTAGAGGTAAGTCTACTAAGTCCATTATGGTCTTGCTATCAATTTTAACATAACTAGCTTCTTCTCGTAAGCGTTTTCCTTTGCAGACGTTGCATTTGGTTTTTCCACGGTAACGTGATAGCATTACACGATTCTGGATTTTATAGGCTTTGGATTCTAATTCCGAGAAAAAGCTGTCTAAACCTTCAAAATGTTTGTTTCCTGTCCAAACAAGTGCTTTTTGTTTTTCAGTAAGCTCAAAGAAAGGTTTATGAATAGGGAAATCGAATTTATGAGAATTGTTAACCAGTTGGTCTCTATACCAACTCATACTTTCGCCACGCCAAGGAAAAATAGCATTTTCGTATATTGAAAGTGCGGTGTTGGGTATAACTAAATCTTCATCAATACCAATGACCTCGCCGTACCCTTCACATTTTGGGCAAGCACCATACGGATTATTAAAGCTGAATAGATGTGCGTTTGGTTCTAAGAAAACCATGCCATCCAATTCAAATTTATTATTAAATATTTTTTGTTTTTTATTTGAAAGTGACTCTATGATGCATGTGCCTAAGCCTTCAAAAAAGGCAGTCTCAATAGCATCTGCCAAGCGATTTAAAAAGTCTTCATCATCTTGGTAGACAATTCGATCTACGACTAGAAATAAGTCGTCAGTAGACTTGATAGTTATATCTAGAGCTTCGTCAATTCTCAAAACGTCACCATTAATCTTTACCCTTGCATAACCTTGCTGTTGAAGTGTTTGCAATTTGTTCTCTGTTGTGCGACCTTCTTCAAGAATAATTGGAGAAAGAAGTAAGAGTTTACTACGTTCTTCAAACGTTTTGATGTAATCTACCACATCGCCAGTTCGGTGCTTTTTTACCAATTCTCCCGAAATAGGAGAGTAGGTCTTTCCAATTCTAGCAAATAGTAACTTTAGATAATCATAAATTTCGGTCGTAGTACCAACCGTTGAGCGTGGGTTTGTAGAGTTTACTTTTTGCTCAATGGCAATAGCAGGAGCAATACCTTTAATGTAATCGACTTTAGGTTTGTTCAGTCTACCTAAAAATTGTCGGGCATAACTACTTAGGCTTTCTACATAACGGCGTTGTCCTTCTGCATAAAGCGTATCAAAAGCTAAACTTGACTTACCTGAACCAGATAAACCTGTAATAACCACGAGTTTATTTCTAGGAATTACAACGTCAATATTTTTAAGATTATGGAGTTTTGCTCCTTTTATAATGATGTTTTTCTTTGGGTTGACGTCTAAAACCGTTGTGCTCATATAGATTATTTGCTAAAAAGTTTTTTCAAAGATACCACAACTATTTTACAGCTAAAAGTGATGATATGTTAGATTAAATGTTAAAATTTGGGTTGAAATTTTGTTTTTTCGGAATGATTCTTGTTTATTTGAGACATACAATTTATAAAAAAGAACTGCATATACATAATATTACTCTAAGAAAAAGCTAGAAACACCAGACAAGGCAGGACTTTGTTGCTTAAAGTACTTATTATGAAACGAAAACTTATCGAAGACGCAGTTTTAGTCAAAAACTATATTAATGGAGACGAAAGTGCATTATCAAAGCTGATAAACAGGCACAAACAGAAAATTTACAGTTTTATCTATTCTAAAGTTTATGATAGAGATATTACCGAAGATGTTTTCCAGGATACATTTATAAAAGTTATAAGAACCTTGAAACGAGGTAAATACAACGAAGAAGGTAAATTTTTACCTTGGGTAATGCGTATTGCCCATAATCTGGTCATTGACCATTTTAGAAAGAATAAACGTATGCCTAAATTCGATAACTCTGGAGAATTTAGTATTTTTTCAGTACTGAGTGATTCATCTTTAAATGCTGAAAAAAGTCTCATTAAAGACCAAGTAGAGTCTGACGTCAGACGTATTATCGAAGAACTTCCCGAAGACCAAAAACAAGTGCTAGTAATGCGTATGTATCAAGATATGAGTTTTAAAGAAATCTCAGAACGTACAGGCGTTAGTATTAATACTGCTTTGGGTAGAATGCGCTATGCACTAATTAATTTAAGAAAAGTTATTGAGCAACATAATATCGTTTTAACAAATTGATATAATAAATTATATTTTTTTGCGTTTTAAGTGTTATATGAACATAAAATTACGCAAATGGCTAAAATTTACTCTCAGAACACCTCAAAACAAATTCAGCTTAACCCAAAACAAGAGACAGTAGATTTTCTACTTAACTATTCTAAGGCTTTACGTGTTAATTGTTATAAAAAAATAAAGTTTGAAGCACTTCTGAATTAGTTTATAAAAACCTGATTTTTTAATCAGGTTTTTTTGTTGAAGTGAATTTCTTCATAGTTAGTAGTGTTTAGATACTCTGATTTAAGATTTTTTAGGTAATGAATTATAAACTGTTGTTTAGGATGAGTTTTTAATAAGCAGTTTTTTAATTCTTTATCGTATATGGTTAAGATTAAATACCAATGTCCTTTTCTGCTTGTATAAGCATTCGATAATATATCTGTATCTAATGCTTCATCTATTACAACTGGTATAATATTAAGCGTTTTGTCGTCTTTGTCTGTCTCTAAATAATCAAATAAATATATATCGTTATTAATTGTAACCTCATAACTAGACCAAGTTAATTTCTTTTCATTTCTGAACTTTGTTTTTATATAATTATGAAATTCACCGTCATTTTTGGGGTCTTTAAAAATGAAAGATGTCTCTCTTGGTAGTTTACGCAGGGCAAAATCATACTTTTTTAGACAAAAAATAGTGAGCTATCTACATGATTTTTAGTTGTTTAAGTTATTAATTATAGCTATATTCTAATATATGACTGAATTAGTACTTGTTCTCCATAATTCCCAAGCGGATTGCCCTGTAATGGCATATAATGCAAACTCCTTTAGGCGTTGATTATTATTCTTAATCCGCTCAAGTATCATAAACCA
>NZ_JABDQL010000063.1 GCF_013042245.1 Winogradskyella sp.
CAAAATAATCTTGTTGAAATCGACTATTAAGATACTGAAAATCAATAACTTAAACAAGTTTAAGACGTTGTTTTTCAATGAATTAAGCTTGTTTTTTTATCTATTTACCAACCCTTGATTCGCATTATAAACAAACGATTAACACTTTGCTTGTTTTTTAAAATTGCAGACTAGCATAGTAATCTGTATTTTTATCGCTTATGGAAGTACTCGATAATATACTTAGTCAGTTTTCGTCATTAGCTTGGGGATTACCTTTACTTATTCTTTTAATTGGTGGTGGATTGTATTTAATTATACGGTCACGATTTTTGCCATTCCGATATCTTGGGCATGCCATACAAGTATTACGCGGCAAATACGACGACCCGAAAGACCCAGGACAGATTTCTCATTTTCAGGCCTTAACAACAGCTTTATCGGCTACGGTGGGTATGGGTAATATTTCTGGTGTGGCTGTAGCCATTGCTATCGGTGGACCTGGAGCTGTGTTTTGGATGTGGATAAGTGCTGTGATTGGTATGAGTACAAAATACTTTACATCGACTTTAGCCATTTTGTATAGAGGTAAAGACAGTGCTGGAGAGATTCAAGGTGGTCCTATGTATTTTATTACTGAAGGCTTGGGAAAACATTGGAAACCTTTAGCAATATTTTTTAGTATCTGTGGTATGGTTGGTGCGTTGCCAGTTTTTAACGTCAATCAGTTAACACAAGCGGTAAATGATATTTTGTTAACCCCAAATGGTATTGCAGTTGGTAACACATCTAATATAATTATTGGTTTGATACTCATTACAATCACGGGATTGGTAATTCTTGGTGGTATAAAACGTATAGGCAATGTGGCGAGTAGATTAGTACCAAGTATGGTTTTACTTTATTTTATTTTGGTTATGGTTATCTTGGTTACTCATAGTGATGTGTTATTATATTACCTAAAACTAATTTTTACAGATGCTTTTCAGGCCAATTATTTTCCGGATGACCAAACCTTTATGGGTGGTGTTTTAGGAGCGTTGATTTTGCACGGCATAAAACGTGGAGCATTCTCTAATGAAGCTGGTATAGGTACCGCTCCAATGGCACATGGTGCTGCAAAAACAGATGAGCCTGTACGAGAAGGCTTAGTAGCCATGCTAGGTCCGGCTATTGATACGTTAGTGGTGTGTACCCTAACTGCCTTAGCGATTTTAGTGACTGGAGTTTGGGAAACTACAGATAATAATGGAGTAAGTCTCACAGCATCAGCCTTTGGTGATGCCATGCCAGTTTACGGAAAATATGGTCTATTGATATGTATAACAGTATTTAGCATGAGTTCTTTATTTTCCTATTCGTATTACGGAACAAAATGTATGTCATTTTTATTTGGAGCAGAGAAGAAGCACTATTATAATTATTTCTACATTTTAAGTATTATAATAGGAGCTACTACAACCTTAGATATGATGATTAATCTTATCGATGGTGTGTTTGCATTAATGGCAATTCCAACGATGTTGGCAACTATACTTCTGGCTCCTAAAGTTATAGAAGCGTCTAAGCATTATTTCAATAAATTGAAATCTAATATGTAAACTTTTTTGTTTAACTATTGTATAGTTATGTCATAACAAAATTGTACGATTTGTATATATTATGCTAAATTGATATATTTATGCTAAATTAGTATATATGAAGATTAAACTCTGTCCAAATTGCAATTCAGATGACTATGTAAAGAGTGGGATAGTGAAGGATAGGCAGCGTTATAAGTGTAAATCTTGCAATTATTACTTCACGGTAAATAAGCTAGGAAAGAAAATTGATGATTATTATGTTAATAAAGCACTTCAGCTATATTTAGAGGGTTTAACTTATCGCGAAATAGAACGTATTTTAGGAATTTCTCATGTTAGTATTATGAATTGGGTAAAGAAGTATAATATTAAGCGACCATACAATTCAAAATACCATCCAACTTACAAAATATTAAACGCTGAGGAGCTATCGAAATTCTTTTCTGATGCTCAGAATCTATCTGGAGCGGGTACTTTAGTTACTGAATTAGGTGATAAATTTATGCTTATTAAATGGGAGCGATTTAGAGATTAGTATTTTTAAAACATCAGTATAGTCAGCTTATTTTACAATTAATTGTCTTATTGTTTAATGATTTTATTTACTCAAAATAAAAATAATAAATATTTGAAATATACTTAATTACCAGATATATATATTAATTTTTTTTTGAGCTTCATTTTTTTAGAGTTTAGTGGTGCACACAAAACCAATTTTAACTAACTAAATCTCTAACATTTATGAAAAGAATCAGCATTTTACTGGTAGGATTATTATTCTCCTGCCAGTTGATTTTTGCCCAAGGTATTGATGAATATACTGGTGGTTATAAAATCAAATTTAATGAAGACGGCTCAAAATATATGCGTGTTATCGCATGGGGTCAATTTTGGGCACAATACAATGATAATGTGCCTGATGATGTCAGCAAAACTAATTTTAGCGTTCGTAGAGCACGTTTTTTGACTTATACACAGCTCAATAAAAAGTTTTTAATTCTAACTCACTTCGGACTTAATAGCTTGAATGGTGGCAATACATCTCCAGTTGGATTTGGAGAAAATTCTCAATTATTTTTTCATGACTTTTGGGGTGAGTGGAATATTGTCAAAGATGTTTCAGCAGGTTTCGGATTGCATTATTGGAACGGTATCTCCAGAGCCAATAACCAAAGCACTCTAAATATGATGACCTTAGATAATAACAGACAATCTTGGGCCACCATTGGGCTATCTGACCAATTTGCGCGTCATATAGGTGTTTATTTAAAAGGTAAATTTGGAAGACTACAATACCGAGTCGCTATCAATGAAGCAAATACCAATACACTAGATAATGATAATACGCCACGTGCAGTAGGTTCAGTAGCAGTATATAGAGGTCGAGAAGTGTTCGGTTCAGCAGATGCTGGTAAAGTATTTCAAGGCTATTTTGATTATAACTTCTTAGATGAAGAATCTAACTTTTTACCTTACAAAGTAGGAACCTACTTAGGAAGTAAAGAAGTTTTTAATGTCGGTGCAGGTTTCTTTGCACATCCGGACGGTGTTGTAGAAGCTGATGGTAGTGCTGCTGATGTTAGTATTTTTGCAGTTGATGCATTTTATGATACCCCATTAGGAGGAAATAATGATGCTATTACAGCTTATGCAGTATATCAAAACAACGATTATGGAGAAAATTTTGAATTAGGACCTTATGCCACAGGAGGAATGTTTTATGCCCATGTTGGCTATTTAATTCCTGGCGATAAGACCAATACACGTTTTCAGCCTTATGTGTCTTACAACAATAGACAAATTGATGCTATTGATGACACTGCTACACGTTTGGGTATTGGTACAAACATTTTTTTGACGGGGCACCATTCAAAATTCAGTCTTGAATATTCAAATACAAAACGCGGTAGTGGCGATTCGCAAGGCGTATTAACATTGCAAGCAATGATTTTCCTATAAAAACTAAATAACTAACTATGTCAGAAAAACAAAAACATGCAACAGCATATTGGAAAGAAAACGTCAAATATCTTTCCATACTTCTTGCCATATGGTTCATTGTATCCTATGGTTGCGGTATTCTTTTTAAAGATGCCCTAAATGAAATTAGACTTGGTGGCTTTAAGCTAGGCTTTTGGTTCGCCCAACAAGGCTCTATCTACGTATTTGTGATTTTAATTTTCGTTTACGTACGATTGATGAATAAACTAGACAAAAAATACGGTTTCGACGAATAGTCTGCCACTAATAAAAAATAAGACATTATGAGTGTACAAGTATGGACATGGATATTAGTAGGTGTGACTTTCGCACTATACTTCGGAATTGCAATTTGGGCTAGAGCAGGCTCAACCAAAGAATTTTATGTTGCTGGTGGTGGAGTTTCTCCTCTAGCAAACGGCATGGCAACAGCAGCCGATTGGATGAGTGCTGCGTCATTTATCTCAATGGCAGGTTTAATCTCATTTATGGGATATGATGGTTCAGTATTTTTAATGGGCTGGACTGGTGGTTATGTGCTTTTAGCACTGTTATTAGCACCTTATTTAAGAAAATTTGGAAAGTTTACTGTTCCTGATTTTATTGGTGATCGCTATTACTCAAATACGGCAAGAACAGTAGCAGTAATATGCGCTTTAATAGTATCATTTACTTATGTTGCAGGTCAAATGCGTGGTGTAGGAATTGTGTTCTCTCAGTTTTTACAGGTAGATATTACATTGGGTGTCATCATTGGAATGACTGTAGTTCTAATCTTTGCTTTTTTAGGTGGAATGAAAGGAATTACATATACTCAAGTAGCACAATATTGTGTATTGATTTTTGCCTTTATGGTACCAGCATTCTTCATTTCTATTCAAATGACAGGAAACGTAATTCCTCAGTTAGGAATGGGAGGTACTGTTGAAGATGGTACTTTTCTCCTCGATAAATTGGATGCATTACATACGCAATTAGGTTTTAATGAATATACAGATGGTAGTAAATCTACTTGGGACGTCTTTGCTATTACCTTAGCATTGATGGTGGGTACAGCAGGATTACCGCACGTAATCGTACGTTTCTTTACTGTACCAAAGGTAAAAGATGCACGTAAATCTGCAGGTTATGCTTTATTACTCATCGCTATTCTATATACAACAGCACCAGCAATTGCTGTATTTGCAAGAACAAATTTAATCGAGACCGTTAGTAATACAGAATATAAAGAAATACCAGAATGGTTTAAAAACTGGGAGAACACAGGGCTGATTGCTTGGTCTGATAAAAATGGAGATGGTAAAATTCAGTATGTAGCAGGTAGTGCTATTGAAGGTAAAAAGCCAGTATATATTGATGTTAGAGGAAAATATGGTGAGCGTACCATTTCTAATCCTAATGCTGAAGCCAATGAGCTTTACGTAGATAGAGATATCATGGTATTGGCAAATCCTGAAATTGCAAATTTACCTAATTGGGTAATTGCACTTGTTGCTGCCGGTGGTATAGCCGCAGCATTATCAACTGCTGCTGGATTATTATTGGTGATTTCAACATCAATATCACATGATTTAATTAAGAAACAACTAAAACCTAATATTTCTGATAAAGGAGAATTAATGTGGGCAAGAGGTGCGATAGTTGTAGCAATTATTATTGCAGGACTATTCGGTATTTATCCACCAGGATTTGTCGCCGCCGTCGTCGCATTGGCCTTTGGTTTAGCAGCTGCATCATTCTTTCCAGCAATTATATTGGGAATTTTTGATAAGCGGATGAACCGTCAAGGTGCCGTAGCAGGAATGATAGTTGGTATAACATTAATGCTCTATTACATGATTGTTTATAAAACCGGATTGATTGGGGTAATGGATCCAAGACCAGCTAGTGAATGGTGGTTTGGTACATCTCCAGAAGGATTTGGTACAGTAGCTATGCTAGTTAATGTGGTTGTTTCAGTTGTGGTTTCTCGTATGACGCCACCACCACCACAGCATGTTCAAGAAATTGTTGAAAATATAAGAATACCATCTGGTGCTGGTGAGGCACAATCTCACTAGTTAATTTTTTAGTTAGCTTAAAACAGTGTTGTGTAAAAGCAACACTGTTTTTTGTTTTAGTTCTGCACTTGTGCACTTGTTTAAGAATCTTTTTATTAATTTGAAAATCTAAATCAATTCAGACCTTGAAAAAACGTCACGAACAAAAATTAGTTATTCTTGGCATTGCCACTTTTGTAATCTTGAATATTCCTTTTTTATTCATTTTTGATGTTTCTGGGCACTTTTTTGGAGTTCCGATTCTTTATCTCTCAATATTCCTCATCTGGATGATTTCAATTATTATATCATATACTATACTAAAACGTCATTATGAGTAATTACGTTTTATTTTTTGTTATCATTATTTATTTGGCGGCACTTTTTGGTATTGCATTTATTGCAGAACGAAACGCTAAAAGCAAATGGGTAAATAACTCAGTAGTGTACACCTTGTCTTTAGCAGTATATTGTACAGCCTGGACGTATTACGGCAGTATTGGTATAGCAGCGAACTCTGGTATAAATTTCTTACCAATTTATTTGGGACCTGTAATAGCTGCACCATTATGGATTGTATTACTTCGAAAGATTATTAGAATATCTAAGCAGCATAAAATAAGTTCAATTGCAGATTTTATATCACTCCGTTACGGAAACAGTCGTTTTCTCGGAGCTTTAATCACAGTAGTTTGTTTATTAGGAATAATTCCTTACATAGGATTGCAACTTCAAGCAGTGTCTGAAACTTTTCAGATATTATCAGATGATTCTACAAGCTATGTTTCAACATCTATTTACGACGACTCCACATTTTATATTGCTTTATTACTCGCAATTTTTGCAACCTTCTTTGGCACACAAACAACAGATGCATCGCAAAAGCATAAAGGCATAGTATTGTCCGTAGCGTTTGAATCTGTCATAAAATTAATATTCTTTCTTTGTGTTGGTCTTTATGTGACTTATGTTTTGTTTGATGGCACGGAAGATATTTATTCAAAAATATCTCAAGTTGATAATTTTGAAGCTTTAACATCTGTAAACGGTTTTGAAAATGGCTTTAACTGGTTATATATGATAATGCTTTCGTTTATGGCTATATTTTTGCTGCCTCGCCAATTTCAGGTATCGGTAGTAGAAAACGTACGTGAGAAACATCTCAAAACAGCCATCTGGTTATTACCATTGTACCTTTTGTTGTTCAATATTTTTGTAATTTTCATAGCTTGGGGAGGAAATTTAGCGATAGGTAATGCAGAACAGGCCGAATATTATGCTCTTTTACTACCACTTCAAAATAACAATACATTTTTAGCACTCTTGATATTCTTGGGAGGTTTCTCTGCAGTTATTTCTATGGTAGTTGTTGCCACATTGGCGCTTTCTACCATGGTGAGTAATAATTTGATTATTCCATATGGATTTTTAGACCGATTTATAAAAAACAGACCAGAACGAAATTCGAAGTATATTAAGAATATTCGTCGGATTTCAATTTTTTTAATCATACTTCTGGCGTATGCCTTTTACATTAATTTTTCCTATGAGTTGTCACTTTATTCAATAGGGTTAATGGCTTTTGTAATTATTGCACAATTAGCGCCTTCATTTTTTATTGGTCTATTTTGGAATAGAGGTTCTGCACGGGCAACAATCATAGGTATTGTAACGGGATTTTTAGTGGTTTTTTACACACTGATTTTACCATTTATTATTCAGGTATTTACTGGTTCTGATGATTTTGTGCAATATGGATTATATGAAATTGAAGCTTTAAAACCTCACGCACTTTTTGGTATCGATTTTTTAAGCCCACCTGCACACGCCTTTTTCTGGAGTACGCTAGTTAATTGTATTTGCTACACGGTTTTTTCATTATTATTTAAAGGAAATTATAGAGAGCGGAATTATGCAGAGATGTTTATTGATAGTAAGAATTATACAGACTTACAGGACGGTGCTTTAGTGTGGAAAGGCGAAGCCTACGTAGCAGAAATAAAAAATGTACTCATTAAGTTTTTAGGTGAAACTAGAACTGAGCGTGCTTTAAATTTATTTTTCAGAAAATACAATCTACCACAAGATACGCAGATGGCGGATGCAAGGCTAATTAATTTTTCAGAAAAATTGTTAACGGGTAGTATAGGTAACGCTTCTGCGAAAATATTAATTGCAAGTGTTGTTAAAGAAGAAGAGGTAAGCTTAGTTGAGGTTTTACAAATTCTAGATGAATCTAAAGAAACTATTGCCAGAAATAAAATACTTCGTGAAAAGTCAGATGAATTAATGCAACTAACCAATAAACTTCGAGAAGCAAATGAAGAACTAATAGAGAAAGATACACAAAAAGATGAGTTTTTAGATACTGTTGCGCATGAATTAAAAACGCCAATAACAGGAATTAGGGCATCAACTGAATTATTAATAGACGATAATGATGAAATGCCATCGGAACTAAAAACACAGTTTTTAAAAAATATGCTTCAGGATAGTGACCGATTATCTCGATTGATTCATAATATTCTAGACTTCGAAAAACTGGCAAAAGGAAGAGCAAACCTTGATTTAAAAAAACACAATATCAGAGAAAGTATAAACAAAACACTTGTTAGCCTTAACCAATTATCATCCAAGAAAGAGGTTACTTTAATTAATTCAAACAAAAGTGATATTTACGCGGTATATGATGAAGACCGAATCCATCAAGTATTGACCAATTTAATATCCAATGCTATCAAATTTTGTGAACCAAAAAGAGGTGAAATTGTAATTAATTACAAATATGAAGAAGGTTTTCTTGAAGTTACTGTAAAAGACAATGGTAAGGGCATACCACAGCAAGACATACCTTTTGTTTTTGATAAATTTTATCAGTCAAAAAATCAGAATATTATAAAACCAGAAGGTAGTGGTTTAGGTCTAGCTATATCAAAACAAATTATTGAAAATCATGAAGGAACGATTTGGGTGAAAAACAATAATAAAAGTGGTGTAACCTTTGGTTTTAAGCTACTTTTTAAATAAATTGTAACTGTTTTTAGAAAATGAAAAAAATAATAATCGTCGATGACGAACCCAATATAGTAATGACGCTAGAATATACCTTCAAAAAAAACAATTTTGAAGTGTTTATTGCAAGAGATGGAAGCGAAGCATTAGAGATATTAGAGACCGTCATACCTAACGTTATTATACTTGATGTGATGATGCCTAAAGTAGATGGTTATCAGACACTTAAATTAATTAAAGGAAATGAAAAGCTAGCGAATACAAAAGTGGTATTCCTAACAGCGAAAAATAAAGCTTCAGATATTGAAAAAGGCCTTAAACTTGGAGCAGATAAATATTTAACAAAGCCGTTTTCAATCAAAAAAATAGTTTCAGAAATTAAAGAGCTAACAGCTTAATATTTCGGCTTTAATAAATTGGTTTTGTGTGCAAGCAAACTAAGTATAATTAAAGTAACCAAACATGAAACATCTTCGATTAAATGCATTAACATCTGATATCTTTATCAGTATATATGTTATTTCCACCCTTTTTATACGTTTTAAATTAGAAAGTCAAACTGACACTGGAGCTATAGAATCTCTAGTTATGGGGTTATGCTTTTTAGTGCTTATTTGGGCATTGATAAAGCTAAAATTCTTGAATCCAAACTGGTTTGGATTGTTTAAGTCAAAAAGCTCTAAGTCATGAGTTATCAATCCTTATACAAACAAAGTATTGAGAGTCCTGAACTCTTTTGGAAAAACCAAGCGAATACACTCACTTGGGATAAATTTCCAGAAACCATCTTAAGTAAAGATAAGTATAACTATCCCCAATGGTTTAGTGATGGCAAATTAAATGTAAGTTATTTGTGTATTGACAAACATGTAGAAGATGGTTATGGAAATCAAGATGCAATTATTTATGATTCTCCAGTAACAAATACGAAAACGCATATTACTTTTTTAGAGCTACAGGAACAAGTGTCTAAACTTGCAGGCGGATTAAAATCTTTAGGATTATCAAAGGGTGATACAGCTATTATTTATATGCCAATGATACCACAGGCCATTTATAGTATGTTAGCTTGTGCCAGATTAGGTATTATTCATTCTGTGGTCTTCGGTGGGTTTGCACCTCATGAGCTCGCTATTAGAATAGATGATTGTAAGCCAAACGTTATCATTACAGCATCAAATGGTGTAGAGATAGAGCGTATAATTCCTTATAAACCCTTTGTTGATAAGGCTGTTGAGCTTTCAGAGCACAAGCCACAAAATGTAATTGTTTATGATAGAGTACTTGGAGTAGAAATTCCAAATAAGGAGTATGATGTTGATTATGAATCATTAGTTTCAAAGTCTAATCCGGTAGCTCCAGTTTCAGTAGAATCTACTCATCCATTATATATTCTTTATACTTCTGGTACAACAGGAAAGCCAAAAGGAATTATAAGAGATTCTGGCGGTTATGCTACAGCACTAAAGTTTTCTATGAAATACGTTTACGGAGTTAATGAAGGTGATGTATACTGGGCAGCTAGTGATGTGGGTTGGGTTGTTGGTCACAGCTATATTGTTTATGGTCCGTTATTAAACCGAAATACAACTATCCTCTTTGAAGGAAAACCTATAAAAACACCAGATGCATCTACATTTTGGAGAGTAATAAGTGAGTATAAGGTGAAGGTTATGTTTACGGCACCTACAGCTATTAGAGCAATTAAAAAAGAAGATCCAAATGGAAATTTTATAAAACAGTATGATTTAAGCAGTCTCAAATATCAGTTTTTGGCAGGAGAGCGTTGTGATGCAGCTACTTTAAACTGGACAGAGAAGCAACTTAATGTCCCTGTAATTGACCATTGGTGGCAAACTGAGAGTGGTTGGCCAATGCTATCAAACATGGTTGGTACCGAAATATTACCTGTCAAAGCTGGTTCAGCATCCTTTCCTGTATGTGGCTATGATATTCAAATTTTAAATGAAAATGGAAATGAAGTAAGCTCGGATACAGAGGGTTTTGTTTCTGTGAAATTACCTTTACCGCCAGGAACATTATTGAATCTATGGGGCAATCCAGAGCGTTTTAAAGCAGGTTACTTAGACCGCTTTCCTGGATATTATTCTTCTGGTGATGGCGGTTACAAAGATGAGGATGGTTATGTATTTATCACTGGCCGAGTAGATGATATAATCAATGTTGCTGGGCACCGTCTTTCTACCGCAGAAATGGAAGAAATAGTGGCGTCAAACAAATCCGTTGCTGAGTGTGCTGTATTTGGGGTACATTGTGATTTAAAAGGTCAAAAACCGTTAGCACTAATTGTTTTGAAGTCTAATACAGGTTTGGAAGTAACTTCAATATGTAAAGAAATCATCAAAAAAGTAAGAGAAGAAATAGGTGCAGTGGCAGCTTTAAAAGATGTGTTAGTTGTTAATCGCTTGCCAAAAACACGTTCGGGAAAAATATTAAGAAAGTTATTGCGAAATATTTCAGACGATTTAGAATACAATATCCCGTCAACTATTGATGATGTCGCAATAATTTCAGAAATTAAAGAAGTTTACAAAAAACATAATATAGGAATACATAAAAAATAATCAACCATGAGTAATTATTATATAAAACATTTTGAAGAGTATTTTCAGGTTTACCGAAAATCAGTAAGAAACCCTGAATCATTTTGGGAAGAAATAGCAGAAGAGCATTTTTCTTGGCGAAAAAAATGGGATAACGTATTAAGTTGGGATTTTCAAAAACCAGAGGTAAAGTGGTTTGAAGGCGCTAAACTAAACATTACAGAAAACTGTATCGACCGCCATCTTCGAACAAGAGGTGATAAAACTGCTATTTTGTTCGAACCCAACGACCCAAATGACCCAGCTGAACATATCACTTATAAAGAGTTACATAAGCGTGTGTGTAAGTTTGCAAACGTCTTAAAATCAAAGGGAATCAAGAAAGGTGATCGGGTTTGTATATATCTGCCAATGATACCAGAATTAGCAGTTTCAGTTTTGGCATGCGCCAGAATAGGAGCTATACACTCAGTCGTTTTCGCTGGTTTTTCTGCTACGGCGTTATCTACTAGAATTAATGATTGTGATGCTAAAATGGTATTGACTTCAGATGGTTCTTATCGAGGAGCAAAAACAATTGATTTAAAAGGTATTGTAGATGAAGCTTTAGAAGACTGTTCTGGCGTTACTTCTGTTTTGGTTACAAAACGCATTAATTCTGAAATAAATATGAAAGATGGTCGTGATGAATGGCTACAACCACTTTTAGATAGTGCAGACACAGATTGCTCTATAGAAATTATGGATGCTGAAGACCCATTATTTATTTTATACACTTCAGGTTCTACCGGCATGCCAAAAGGTATGTTGCATACAACTGCAGGCTATATGGTATATTCAGCTTACACGTTTAAAAATGTGTTTCAGTATCGTGAAGATGATGTGTATTGGTGTACTGCTGATATTGGCTGGATTACGGGTCATAGTTACATAGTATACGGACCCTTAGCGAATGGAGCAACAACAGTAATGTTTGAAGGTGTACCTAGTTATCCAGATTTTGGTCGCTTTTGGGATATTGTCGAAAAACATAAGATTAACCAATTCTATACTGCACCAACAGCCATTAGAGCTCTAGCTAAGCATGGAACTGAGCTTGTAGAGAAATACGATTTATCATCGCTCAAAGTTTTAGGTTCTGTTGGAGAACCCATAAATGAAGAAGCATGGCATTGGTATAACGAAAATGTGGGTAAAAAGAAAAGTCCAATTGTGGATACATGGTGGCAAACAGAAACAGGAGGAATAATGATAACACCAATCCCGTTTTCTACACCAACGAAGCCTACATATGCAACATTGCCATTTATAGGCATACAACCAGCTCTTATGGATGAAAATGGCAAGGAAATAAAAGGTAACCAAGTTGATGGACGTTTATGTATTAAATTTCCTTGGCCCTCAATGGCACGAACCATTTGGGGAAATCATCAACGTTATAAAGAAACTTATTTTTCTGCTTTTGAGAATATGTATTTTACAGGTGATGGTGCTTTACGAGACGAAGTTGGCTATTACAGAATTACAGGACGCGTTGATGATGTCATTATTGTTTCTGGACATAATTTAGGTACAGCACCAATAGAAGATGCTATTAACGAGCATCAAGCTGTAGCAGAATCTGCAATTGTAGGCTTCCCACACGATGTTAAAGGTAACGCACTTTATGGCTATATCACCCTTAAGGATATAGGAGAAAGTCGCGACCAAAACAATGTACGTAAAGAGATAAACCAGTTGATTACAGACAGAATAGGGCCAATTGCAAAGTTGGATAAAATTCAGTTTACATCTGGTTTGCCTAAAACGCGTTCTGGTAAAATTATGAGAAGAATTCTTCGTAAGATAGCGTCTAACGATACAGGAAATTTAGGAGATACAAGCACTCTATTAAATCCTGAAGTTGTCCAAGATATTATGGATAATGTTATTTAGAATTAATTTTTAATTTAAAAAAAACTCCGAATCCTAGTAAATACATACTTTGGGTTTGGAGTTTTTCTTACTAGTAATTATATATTCTCTTTAGCTTTTTTAATAATCGCTTTTAGACGTTCTTTTCGCAATTCTGCATCACGCTTTTTCTTATTCTTCTTTTGGGCAATGAGCCTGCTATGCTTTGCTTTGTTCTTGGTGTTTTTTTCTTGTCCTTTTTTAGCCATGATGCATATGTAATGCCATTTAATATTACTAATTTCGGCATTTATTAAGCAATATTAACTAAAAAAATTTTATGCTGAAAGCTGTGTTATTTGATATGGATGGTGTTATCGTAGATACCGAACCTCTTCATCGTAAAGCTTATTTCAAAATGTTTGCTGATGTAAATATTGAAGTTGATGAAGATTTGTACACATCATTTACTGGGCAATCCACGATAAATATTTGCAAAATATTGGTAAATCATTTTAGTTTGGAAAATTCACCAGAGCAATTGGTAAAACTAAAGCGGAAGCATTTCAAGTACTTGTTTGAAAATGATAAAGATTTGGCCCTAATTGATGGAGTTTTAGACTTAATTAAAGATTATTATAACAATGGATTAAAGCTTGTAGTTGCTTCTTCTGCATCGATGCCAAACATTAACCGTATTTTCGATAGGTTTGATTTAAACAAATATTTTATAGGTAAATTCAGTGGAGCAGATTTAAAACAGTCCAAACCGCATCCTGAAATTTTCATAAAAGCAGCTGAGCATACAGGATGCGATAAATCACAATGTCTAGTTATCGAAGATTCAACAAATGGTATAAAAGCTGCTTATGATGCGGGTATCTATTGCGTAGGTTTTAAAAGTCCGCATTCTTCATATCAAGATTATAGTTTAGCAAATATTATAATTTTAGATTTTAATGAAATTAAATATGGTACGATTTCAAATCTAATTTAAATCAATTTTCAAATTTCTCTTGTATCATCTTTACGACTTCTGCTGTTTTGTTATTGGCAACTTGTTTATTTAAAACTAAAGCCAGCATCTGCCTTGAGTTACAATTAGCCATAGTACAACGCTCGCAAGTGATACCAACATCATCAGTTTGTGTTGTTTTGTCATCTAAGAAATTAATTTTTGCGTTTTAGTTGTGATGTTATCTTTATGCCTATACCAATACTCCTAAAAAGGTCAGTTTTAAATGGATCTACCGTAGCTGATGCTAATACCAAATACGACTGGTTTTCTAGGGTAGTGAGATGTTTGTAAATCAAACTCATATGAATTTCCTGAACTACTTATTTTATCTAATGTTTTTAATGATACCCAGCGCCTACAATAATGCTCATTGGTTTCGTTAGCGTGGGGAGACTGTTGTTTTGAAAGGATGCAATTCCTTAGTCAGCTCAAAACGATTAGAATCCTTTCTATGAGTAAATCTTAAAAAAAAGACTGTATATCCTTAAAGTGTAATAATCAGAATGTATCTGTCATTTCGAGCGTGGTCACAGAGCGTGGTCGAAGTGTAGTCGAGAAATCTAAGTTTTTGATTTGCAAGATATTTCGACTTTAGTTTATGCTGAGTACTTCGACTGTGCTCAGTATAAACTAAAGTCGAAGTACTCAATGTGACAGAATGTATTTGAAATCTAAATTATTACTGATTACGGACATACAAAAAAAAAGATATCCTTTATACTAAAATCCTTTGGCAATATATTGGTTAGACGTTGATAAAAGGATTCAGATGAGAGATTGTACTTTGTAATTATAGATTCAAAGTGTTTTGGTTTGAATAATTGTTTAGAAATAACAGCTGTCAAATCTGAAATTAATGTAGCTCTAGGTATAATTGCATATGAACGACTTGTCAGACGGTTCCTTTAGAGAGGAAGGCATGTTAGTTTATGTAAAAGGAGTACAACGTCAAGAAATCAGAAAAGGCGTGTCTTGTGTAAAACACCAAAGAATGGCTGGTTCTGATTTAGGAGATGACCATAAAACATTCTTAGCGAGAGAAAAAGCCTTGAAAGCTGGAGGAGAAAAGAACACATCCAACCCATTTGAAATAAATGCAACTAATAAAAAAAATAAGGTTTTAAGCGTGGTTGCTTAATCTATAAACAATAATCTTGATTGTTTATTAATTTAGTTAATTTCTTGAATTCAACCAATAAACGGAACTTTTAGGGAGTTTTTTTTACGGGTCTGTTTTTTTATAGAAGCCCCATTCGTTTTACTGTTCGTAATAAATCTTTTAGATTTAAATTTTGATTTGCTCTTAGCTTAGCTACAATTTTTAAAAATAAAAGTGCCGTAATGTAAGCATCTCCTGAAGCGGTATGTCTATCATGTAGCGGTATACTATATTCTTTTGCTAATTCATCAAGGCCATAATGTATTTTTAATGTATTTTTTTTTATTTTTTGATACAAATTTCCTGTGTCTAAAACTTTATTCTTCAGTTTGGGTAACCCCATTCTTAATAGGCTATGATTAATCATGGCAATGTCAAAAGCAGCATGATGCGCCACTAAAACTGAGTTTTCTATATATTCTAAAAAATATTTTATAGCTTGTTCTTCATCCTGTTTTTGCAAATGACCTTCTTTTAATAGCCCATGAATTTGAACGGTTTCAGAATTAAAAGCATCTTGTTTTACGTAACATTCATATTGATCTGAAACAACAATTTGTAGATTAGTTATGGCTATACTTCCTATAGAAAGAATCCGATCAGATTTTGTATTAAGTCCTGACGTTTCAGTATCAAAAATTACAAAGCGAATGTCTTCTAAATCTTGTTTGTCTGGAGCTTCAAATTTAGAAATGTATGCATTCCAAAAATCTGGATAAGATTTGCGTTTAAACCAATTCATATTATAATAGCTGAGAAAGTTTAAAACGGGTTTGAATCAATTCCTGAATAGCTTTTACAGACTTAAAGCTTCGTTTTAATTTAAGACGATTTCCTTTACTTAGAGACTGTAAATCTATAAAACGACCAGAGTTATTATTAGTTAATCCTTGAGACGTTCTAAACTCCAATAAGTCTTTGAAAGCTTCAATACAAAATAAATAAACGTCTTTATTTTGAGGCTCTAGCTCAATTAATTTTATAAAACGTTGAATAGTATTATTTACAGATTTTATATTGTGAGATAGTATTAGTAACCTAGCGGCATCTACTAAGGGCATTATAGCTCTAGCTTTAATATCAAATTGGTCTTTATGTTCACCATCGTTTTCGACAAGAAATTGTCTGAAAAAGCTTAACGGCGGTGGGTTTTGCAATGTATTTCTTGCTAAATAGGTTAAAAAAATGTCATGTTTGCTTATGCTATTGAATATACCTTTGGACAATTGATTAACCAAAGATGAGTCTCCATATACGAGTTCATAGTCAAAGAAAATGGTACATAGCATCAAATTATCTTGGTCTGGTTTGCTAACCCAACGATTAAATTGAGATTGCCATTCCGAAACTGATAAGCACCATTTTGGGTTATTGGCCATCATTTTTGCAGGACATAATTCGAAACCAACAGTTTCTAAGTTATGATTAACTTCATTTGAAAGTGCCAAAAAATAATCTTTTACAGTTTCGTTATTTTCTTTTGAAACATCTTCAAAAACGAGCGCGTTATCTTGATCAGTGAGTAAAAGCTGTTCTTGTCGGCCTTGACTACCAATTGCTAGCCATGCAAATTTAACTGGAGATTTTTTTTTGAGTTTATCAATAGCTAAATTAATAAGTCGGGTAGTAATAGCGTCGTTAATAGTAGAAATTAATCTACAGCTAAAATTAATAGGTATATTTTGGTCAAGGTAACGTTCTAATAATTGTTCAGCTCTTTGTCGAATATTTTTTAGGTGTTCTGGCTTGTTACTTCGTTTAATTTCTTTGATTAAAACTGAGGCATTATTTTCTCTCAAAACAATAATATCATGTTCTGAAAGAATACCTGTTAATTCAGTATTTACAGTGCCATCTTTTGTAATACAGAGATGTGTTATTCGATGTCTAAGCATCGCAATTTGGGCTTCAGCTACCGAAATGTTTTCAGGATAAGTGATTACTGGTGATGACATTATTTTTGAAACACTATCTGATATATTAAAATGTCCTGTCGCAATTTTTGTTCTTAAATCTTTGTCAGTAATAATACCTAATGGCTTATTATTTTTACTAACAACTATAGAACCTACACGATTATTTGTCATGATTTGTGCAGCATCTTTAATACTAGTATCACTTGTGCAAGTAATTGGATTTTTGGAATAATCTGCAGATTGTAAGTCAGATATATCATGCCGTGGAGATGAAATGTTTTTAGTAATACTTGAAGAATTACCGTGTCGAATATTTGAAACAAAACTTGTCATTAAGAATTGACTTGCGTTAGCATTTGGAGTTATATGAGATTCTAAAAGCTCTGAAGAGATAGTATACAAAATAGTTTCTTCAATAGCTTTTGCAGACAATATATAATCGCCTTTTCGCAATAAGGCTCTGAGTCCAAAGATATCACCTTCGTCACATTCATCTACTAGGAGATTATTATCTCTAAAAAGACCAACAGCTCCGTCTTTTACAACATAAAAATGATTATTAATTGGCTCTCCAATATTAAAAACAGGGACTTCTTTTTCTACATATATTACATTGACAGACTCACAAACAGATAGTAACTGTTCTTTGGAAAGTGCCTCAAAAGGTGGAAAGTTCTTTAGAAAATCGAAGATGCGTATAGCAATGGTATTCATCTAAGCAATTTAAAAAAAAATAGTGACACCTATATATGAGTAATATCATGTTTTTAGAGTGGTGAGTGTAATAATAGATTAATTGAATGAATGAATGAATGAATGAATGTCCGTAATATGTCATAAATTGATTTTAATTTAATCTATAGCATTGAGTACTTCGACTGTGCTCAGCATAAACTAAAGTCGAAATGTATTAAAATCAAGTGCTTATATTTAGCTACGCTGAACCTTACGGTTTCTCGACTG
>NZ_JABDQL010000068.1 GCF_013042245.1 Winogradskyella sp.
ATAATCTTGTTGAAATCGACTATTAAGATACTGAAAATCAATAACTTAAACAAGTTTAAGACGTTGTTTTTCAATGAATTAAGCTTGTTTTTTTATCTATTTACCAACCCTTGATTCGCATTAATAAGAGAATTATAACAATAAGTGGCGTTAAAAATTTACCGATAATACTTAAGACTTTGGACCTATTGAGTGCAAAAATCAGTACCAAAATAAAATAGACAGCACTTGTTAAAAGCGTGGGTATTTCAAAAAATGGCTGGATTGCCATCTCATGTGTTACTGATGCCGTTCGTGGTGCTGGTAAAGCAATAGCGATTATATAAATAAGCATACAATAAATAATACTAAAAACTGGTGATACTTTTTTACCAAAGTCGTACAAAGTTCCTTGCAAATTGGCATGTGCGTAAATGGCTAGTATTGGAATAATAACCGCGGTTACAGCAAAACCCAAAGCAACGATACCCCATTGGTCCAAAGCTTTGAAACCTAAAAGTGGTGGCAAAATAAGATTACCTGCACCAAAAAACATTGAGAACAGCGCAAAGCCGCTCATCCAGATTTCTTTGGTTCTGTTCATTAGTCTACACGTTTAAGCTCTAAGTCTCCAAAATCGAAACTAAAGTCGGTAATTGGCGCTACATATTCTAATGTTGCTGCCTGCGCTTTTCCGTTTTTATCGAAAGTGAATTTTACAAAGACATCGGCATCAAAACTGCGATTGTTCCATTTGGAAACATAGGTTGTAGCGTTATATGGCAACAGCTTTCCGACTAATTGCGAAGAGCGTACACTTTTAATGGTATAGCCGTTTGCGTTATTCGTAATTTCAAAATTCCCAAACCAGGCATCATTATACGTTCCGATAATTTGAGTTGGTTTTGGCAATGCGGGATTGCCTTTTATTTTATCAACTTGTGCATAAACTGCAGTTTTAATACTATCGTTATAGGTAATATATCGCGCGTTTCTTTCGCTATAATTCTTCAACCAGTTTCTATCTTCATAACCTAAATAGGAATCTTTAATAGTGTTGGTTATGGTATTAAATGCTGAGCCGTTCATTTGGTTGGTTAACACTACAATAGCTAAGCCTAAATCTGGAATCATCGTAAACTGTGTGACCGTTCCTAACAATCCACCTGTGTGGTACACTTGTTTGTGTCCGCCTTTGACATCGGTTACAAACCAACCCAAACCGTAACCTCTAAAGTTAGAATCGTACCAATCGCCACGACCGACGCTTAATGGTGTTTGCATTTGCCAAAGCTCATGAAATAGAGCTTTTTCCAATAATCTCGTACCATCGACTGTTACGGCATCATTCATTAAAAATTGTGCCCAAGTGAGCATGTCTCTTACGTTACTCATAATTCCTCCGGCAGGATTTGCCAATGGTGACCAATCGTGTGTAATTTTTATGACTTCGCCTTCCGTTCTTGTATGCGCATCGATAATATTGCTTTTGTCTCTGACGCGATTGTAAGACGCTTTACTATTGACCATTCCTACAGGTCTCATAATTTTATTTTCTATAAATTCTTCCCAAGACAAACCACTAACACGCTTTAAAACTTCACCAGCAATGATATACATATTGTTATTGTAACGAAATGTACTTCGGAAAGATGACTCTGGTTTTAGATGCTTCATGTTGGCAATAACATCGTCTACAGTGAAATCACTGCCTTCAGGGAAAAACATTAAATCTCCAGCACCAAGTGACAAACCGCTTCTGTGAGTGACTAAATCTCTTACCGTCATATTTTCGGTGACCCAAGGTTCGGACATTTGAAATTCAGGAATGTGCTTACGCACTTTGTCGTCCCAGTTTAACTTACCAGCATCGACCATCATGGCTAAGGCAAAACAGGTAAAGCCTTTACTGTTAGATGCTACACCAACGAGTGTACTGGCTTTCATATCTTTTTTAGTCTCTAAAGAACGGACACCATGACCTCGGGAATAGATAATTTGGTTGTCTTTTAAAATACCCACGGAAATACCAGGGACATCAAAGGTGGTTAAGGTTTCTTGAATGAGTTTATCGAGTTGTTCTTGTTCAATTTGTGCATTGAGCGTTAATGACAAAGCGATAATCGAAAGGGTAAACCAACATCTTAATAGCATACGAATTGTATTAATTTAATTATGTAAGATTTCAAATATAGTAAATACTTATTCATCAATTGCACTACATAAATCTCTGATAAAACTATCTTTATAACCATGTTTGTAACCCATAAGAATATTCAAATTCATTATACATCGACAGGAAAAGGTCCTGCACTATTACTACTCCACGGTTTTATGGAAACCTCAGAGATGTGGAACGATTTTGTTGATGAGTTGTCTAAATCACGTCAAGTCATTTGTGTAGATTTATTAGGCCATGGCAAAACCGAATGTATAGGTTATATTCATTCTATGACTGCTATGGCTGAAGCTGCCTATGCTGTTTTGGATTCTTTAAAAATTGAAACCCTGAGCTGTATTGGTCATTCTATGGGTGGTTATGTGGCTTTGGCTTTGGCTGAATTGCATTCTGGACTCATTGAAGATTTATGCTTGCTGAATTCTACCTACGAAGCTGATGATAACGAACGAAGGATTTTAAGGGCGCGTGCCGCACAAATGGCAACTACTAATTTTGAAAGTTTAGTACGCTTGTCTTTTACCAATTTATTTACCGAAAGCAGTCGAGAAAAATTTAAACCTAAATTTAAAAAAGCCCTTGATATTGGTCTAAGGACGTCGCAACAAGGCTTTATTGCTGGACATAAAGGTATGGCAATTAGACCTAACCGATTTGAAATTTTTAAGACTATAAGAGGAAAAAAAGTTATTGTTATTGGTGAAAAAGATTGGATAGTTGATAAATCTTTTTTGATTGAAAAAACTAAAAATACAGCTATTGAAATCGAATTATTTTCTGAAGGACATATGAGCTATATTGAAAATAAATCAGAATTATCTTATTTCTTAAAGCGTTTTATCGAAATATAATATGCTATAACGTTTTAAATATTTTTTTTAATTAAGTTAATCATCTCAAATTTTGCTAATTATAAAAAAATCTAGTCAGCCTACTTCACCTAAGAAGTTTTTATGCGATATTTTTGGTCATAAATACGTAGTCTCTAAAGAAGTTACTTGTCCCGTTAAAGAGTACACCTTCATATGTTGTAAACGTGAACTTACCACTAACCTAAATGGTAGTTTAACAGAGTTAACCCCTAAGTTTAAAGATATCAATGCGACTTTAGCTCGTATTTATTCTAGCAAGATAGCCCTCATGAAATGACGAAGATTAAACCCTTCGGCAGCTTAATCTTCTGTTTCTTTAAAATTTTTCCAACCCTTTGCTATAATCGGGACTTTAGTTTCTGCTCGGGTTACTAAGTGCATCCCACGTTCGGCTTCGGTTATATAACCAATCACTGTAAGATTAGGATTGCCTTTTATTTTCGGGAAATCTTCTTGAGAAATCGTCATTAATAGCTCATAATCTTCACCTCCATTTAGTGCAATGGTTGTACTGTCTATATTAAATTCTTCACAAGTAGAAATCACCTGAGGGTCAAGTGGTATTTTATTTTCATACACATCTGCACCAACTTTACTTTGTTTACAAAGGTGTATAATTTCAGAAGATAATCCATCACTGATGTCAATCATACTGGTTGGTTTTACCTCTAGCTTCTCCAAAAGTTCTACAATATCTTTTCTTGCTTCAGGTTTCAATTGACGCTCTACGATATAGGTATACATCGATAAATCGGGCTGGCTTTGAGGGTTCACTTTAAAAACTTCTTTTTCGCGTTCTAAAACTTGAAGTCCCATATAAGCGCCACCTAAATCTCCTGATACTACCAATAAATCATTAGGCTTTGCGCCTGAACGTTTTACCACCTTATCTTTTTCTACTTCGCCAATAGCTGTGATAGAAATAATAAGTCCAGAGGTTGAAGACGTCGTATCACCACCAACTACATCTACATTGTATAGTCTTGTCGCTGTTTCTATACCTGCATATAATTCTTCTAGAGCTTCTAAAGGAAATCGATTGGATACAGCTATAGACACAGTAATCTGAGTTGCGTTTGCATTCATAGCATATACATCTGATAGGTTAACCATAACAGCTTTATAACCTAAATGCTTTAGAGGCACATAACTCAAATCAAAATGCACACCCTCAACAAGTAAGTCGGTTGTAACAACAATTTGTTTTTTATCTGAATTTATAATGGCAGCATCGTCGCCAATACCTTTTACTGTTGACTTATGATTTATTTTAAATTGCTCTGTTAAATGCTCAATAAGCTTAAACTCACCAAGTTCGCTTAAAGGGGTTCGCTGTGGGTTTTTATCTTCAATCATTTTGCAAAAGTATTACGATTTAACAATTTTCACGAAATTTATTAGTCTATTTTGAGTTTTAATTAAATAGCAATTACTAATTATTAGCTAAATTGCAAAAAAAAATCACCCTAATGAAATTTTCAAAAATACTCTTTGTCTTTTTATTCTGCTCTTTTTCAATCGTAGTAATCGGCTGCAAAGATGATGATAAACCTGCTACAGAAATTATTGATACTGATGGTGATGGCATAAATGATGAAGACGATAATTGCCCCAATACACCCAATCCAAACCAAGCTGATTCTAATAATGATGGAGTTGGAGACGCTTGTAATAATGATTTTGATAATGATGGAGTTTTAAATGATGCTGATAATTGTCCTAATACTCCAAACAATAACCAGTTAGATACAGATAATGATGGTGATGGTGATGCATGTGACGACGACGATGATGGCGATGGTGTTTTAGATGTTGATGACAATTGCCCACTAAATGCAAATGCTGATCAATTAGATACTGATGGCGATGGTGAAGGTGACACATGTGATACAGACGATGATGGCGATGGTGTTTTAGATGTTGATGATAACTGCCCCTTAGAAGCTAACCCTGAACAACTAGATACTGATGATGATGGTGAGGGAGATGTTTGTGACACCGATGACGATGGTGACGGTATATTAGATGGAGATGATAACTGTCCGCTCAATGCAAATCCAAATCAAGAAGATTTAGATAGTGACGGTATTGGAGATGCTTGTGATAATTGCGCAAATATATCTAATCCTAACCAAGAAGACATCGATAATGATGGTATTGGAGACGCTTGTGATGTAAGTCCTTATACCGTAAACACACCTTGTACAAACGGCATGGCAGGCGTTTATCCATGTGGTGGTATAGATGTATTATCTGTAATTGATGTAGCTACGCTCGGAGGAAGCAATGCATTTAACATTGAAGGTAGTGATATTTGGGGTTGGACAGACCCAACAACTAACAACGAATACGCTCTAATCGCTTTAACAAATAGCACCGCATTTGTAGATGTAACTGACCCATTACAGCCAATTTTTCTTGGTAGACTAAATACCAATGCTGGGATTAACTTTTGGCGTGATGTTAAAGTCTATAACAATTACGCCTTTATAGTAGCCGATGGAGCAGGTAATCATGGTATGCAAGTATTTGACTTAACCCGTTTACTAAACGTTACAAACCCACCGCAGACTTTTAATGCAGATGCCATTTATAATGGTGTTGGTAGTTGCCATAATATTGTAATCAACGAAAGTGAAGCTATAGCTTATTTGGTAGGCTGTACATCAACCAATGGTGGCGGTCCAATATTTGTAGATATATCCAATCCATTATCACCAACTTTTATAGGAGATTATACGTCTGGAGGCTATTCTCATGATGCGCAAGTTATAACCTATAACGGTCCTGATAGTGATTATACAGGAAAAGAAATTTATGTAGGTAGTAATGGTAACACCGATAAAATTGTAATATTAGATGTCACTGATAAAAATAATGTAATCGCTATTAGTGATTTTTCATATCCACAAACATCTTACGCACACCAAGGTTGGTTCACAGATGACCAACGCTATTTTATACTCGGTGATGAAACTGATGAACAAGCCTTTGGTTTTAACACTAAAACTTTAGTATTTGATTTTGAAGACCTAGACAATCCAATACCATCATCTACTTATTTTGGTCCAACGGCTGCTATTGACCATAACGGTTACGTAAAAGGAAATGAGTATTACTTAGCTAATTATAGAGCTGGTATGCGTATTTTAAATATCGACAACATTGGCGCATCATCTAACTCTATGACAGAAACCCACTTTATTGATACGTTCCCAACTAGTGATAGTGCTTCGTTTAATGGCGTTTGGAGTGTATACCCTTACTTTGCAAGTGGTAATATTATCATTAGTGATATTGAAAGTGGTCTTTTTGTTGTAAGAAAAAGCGAATAAACAAAACAGCTTATGCACCCCAAAAGCTACTTTATATCTTATTTACTATTTGCAGTCTTATTGTTTGGTTGTGATAACGAAAAACTCTCAGGATTTTCTCAGAATACATCGGGAGATATAGCTTTTATATCTACTTTTGGAGGAAACCAAAATGATAGTGCGCAATCTGTTGTAACAACAAATGATGGCGGATATGCTATTTTAGGGTTTACCCAAAGTGCAGATGGCGATATCACTGATAAAGAAGACAACAGTTTTGATTATTGGTTACTCAAGTTTTCTTCTCAGAATACTTTAGAGTGGCAAAAAACCTATGGCGGCACTAATGATGACCGTGGTAGAGAAATTATACAAACGCAAGACGGAGGTTATGCTATTATTGGGACTAGTGAAAGTAACGATGGTGATGTATCTAATAATAATGGTTCACAAGATTATTGGATAGCTAAACTAGATGCTCAAGGAAATATTTCGTGGCAAAAATCTTTAGGCTTCTCAGGTAACGATACAGGTATTTCTATTTTACAGACCTCCGATTTAGGGTATTTGCTCACCGGTGTTTTGGATGTTACGGCATCTGGAGGCGAAGGAAATACAAATCGTTCCACGACAAGACATGCTGGAGGTGATTATTGGGCTATTAAATTAGATGCTTCTGGAAATTTACAGTGGAGTCGTTATTTTGGAGGTAATTTTACAGATACGCCAGAAGGTGCTGTGGAAAACGATGATGGTAGCTTTATAGTTGCTGGTGGTTCTGATAGTGAGGATACGGACATTTCAAACAATAAGGGTGATTATGATTTTTGGATTATTAAAATTGAAGCTAATGGCGATTTGATTTGGGAAAAATCGTTTGGTGGAGAGCAAATTGATGAAGCTAGAGGTATTGTAAAAACAAATGATGGCAATATTGTAATTGCTGGCGATACAAGAAGTAATGACCAAGATGTGAGTACAAATAATGGTGCAGCAGATTTATGGCTGATTAAAATCTCTCCCGATGGAAACCTAATCTGGGAAAAAACTATTGGCGGTAGTAGCTTTGATGTAGCTAGGTCTATTAAAATTGCTCAAGACAATGGTTTTTTGTTATCTGGAAGCTCAAGAAGTAGTGATGGCGACGTCTCCGAAAATAAAGGTCAAAATGATGCATGGGTGGTTAAAACAGATAGCAACGGTAATCTTGAATGGGAAACTACCGTTGGCGGAAGTAATATTGACTTTGCCTACAGCGTTACAGAATTAAATGACAACTCCGTTGTTATTGTCGGTGACACTACCAGTGATGATGGTGATATTGAAGATAATAAAGGATTTACAGACCTACTCATATTCAAAATAAAGTAAAATGAAAAAGATTTTTGTACTAGTATTTGTAACCACTTTTTGTTTCTGGTCATGTACTGATGACGATAACAATAGTAATTTGAATCCGGCCAATACGACTTTCAATTTTTCTCACAATTGGGATGGCATTCCTGTAAATAGTACTGACTTTAATACGATACAGTTTACAAACCAAAACGGCGAAATGTTAAGTATAGAGCGTCTAAGGTATGTGTTATCTGACATCACCTTTACGACAACTTCAAATGAAGTATTAGATTTAGATAATTACAATTTAGTAGACCTTACTAACAATACAAATCTAGAATTTGATTTAGGAACTCAAATTCCACCAGGAAACTATAATAATGTCTCTTTTACGTTTGGCTTTGATAATGAAGATAATACTCAGAACTATGTAGATTTAAATTCTGCTTCCTTTAATGTGCCTGACATGTTAGGTGGTGGATATCACTACATGCAATTTGATGGAAAATATTTAGACTCAAACAACAATGAGGCTAACTTTAACTATCATGCCATAAGAGCTGTTGATAATCCAGGAATGAACCCAACTTTTCCGCAGGATACTTTTTTTAAGGTGAATTTAGGTCCTATATCTATTTCAGATGATACAAACATCAATATAGCAATGAATATTGCACAATGGTTTAAAGAGCCAAACACATGGGATTTAAACCAACTCAATACTGTTTTAATGCCCAATTCTGCAGCTCAAATCCTCATGTTTGAAAATGGGAAAAATGTATTTAGTCTCGAATCTGTAACACAAGAATAAAACTTGAAAACGTGGATATATATATTAATCTTAATATCTCTATTACTCTCATGTTCTAGTGATAATGATGAAGGCTATTCACCTTTGGAAATAACACCAACCCCAGTTAACTTAGAGATTCCTCAAATATTTTCTAATAACATACTTCCACCCGTTATTCCTACTGAAAATCCGCTAACCGAACAAGGCATAGCTTTAGGAAAACGCTTATTTTTTGACCGCATTTTATCTGGTGACCAAACCATCTCTTGCGCGAGCTGCCATTCTCCGCAAAATGCATTTACCGATGACACTCCAACAAGTATAGGTATTGATGGTATAAATGGGACTCGCAACTCCATGCCCTTATTTAATTTAGCTTGGAATTATAATGAACGTTTTGCTTGGGACGGCAAAGAATTAAGCTTAGAACGGCAAGCTCTTGAACCCGTTGAAAATCCTATAGAAATGCACAGTGATTGGGGTGATGTTGTTAGTAGACTTCAAAACCATCCTGAATATCCGCAACTCTTTGAAGAAGCATTTGAAACAACGATGATTACCAAAGAATTAACAGTAAAAGCGATTGCGCAATTTGAACGCACCTTGATTTCAGCAAATTCAAAATTTGATAGATATACTCTAGGACAAACTGCTTTAACAACTCAAGAACTAAATGGCTTAGATGTTTTTCTTCGTGAAGATAAAGGCGATTGTTTTCATTGCCATGGCAGTCCAAATAATCCACTTTGGACCAATAACGATTTTCATAATAACGGATTGGACGCTACATTCACAGATTTAGGCTTAGGTGCAGTAACTGGAGACCCAAATGATAACGGAAAATTTAGAACACCATCCTTAAGAAACCTGGCTTTTACGGCACCTTATATGCATGATGGTCGATTTGCAACATTAGAAGAAGTTATTGACTTTTACAGTGAAGGACTTCAAAATTCGGCAACAATAGACCCACTAATGAAAAATGTTACCCAAGGTGGTGTTCAACTTTCAGACGAAGATAGGGCAGATTTAAAGGTCTTTTTACTCTCCTTATCTGACCCTTCATTTTTGACAAATCCTGCTTTTCAAAATTAAGATTACTTTATTAATTTTGATTATTTATGCATTTCATCGAAAAAATACGCGCTACAACTTGTTTTAATAACTGCTTTATGTATATTAGTCGTCCCCCAAATCATGAAAACATGAAACCTACCGATACGGATAATATATCTTGTATAATATTTGGTCATAACTTTTATAAATCCTTAGATGAAGTTAATGGCAATACTCAACTAAAATGCAAGCATTGCTGTACTACTTTAGACATTGATGATTTCGGAAATTCCCATCACACAGAAGCGGTAGACAAAACTTTCAAAAATGCGCTTCGTAGACTTTTTCTTCTCAAAAGGAATGTCGCTTAAGACACTTTCATTCTTCCAAAAAATTACTAAATTGTTTTTTGCATTTTGATATAGCTTAAGTCTATCGAATGATATCTTAATATAATGTTAGCAAATGTTGTAAAGAGCCTGCTATATCTTATCTTTGCACTCTATTTAGAAAAAATCTTAATAACAATATGATAAAGGTTTCTGATACAGCGAAGCAGAAAGTCATACAACTCATGAAAGAGGATGGCTTTGATGCTGCTACAGATTACATAAGAGTTGGCGTTAAAAGCGGCGGATGCTCTGGTTTATCTTACGATTTAAATTTTGACAAAAATCAGGAAGACGGTGATAAAGTTTTCGAAGACAATGGTGTAAAAATCATTGTAGACAAAAAAAGCTTCTTATACCTGATAGGCACAACACTAGAATATTCTGGTGGCCTTAATGGAACTGGTTTTGTATTTAATAATCCAAATGCCAATAGAACTTGTGGTTGTGGCGAATCATTTTCACTTTAAAGAAAAGAACATATGTCAAAATATACTGAAGACGATTTAAGGGAAGAATTAAAAACCAAAGAATACGAATATGGTTTTTACACTGACATCGATTCTGAAACATTTCCTGTTGGTCTTAACGAAGACATCGTTAAAGCCATTTCTAAGAAAAAGGAAGAGCCAGAATGGATGACCGAATGGCGATTAGAAGCCTTTAAAGTTTGGAAAGAAATGACCGAACCAGAATGGGCAAACGTGCATTATGAAAAACCAGATTTTCAGGCAATTTCTTATTACTCTGCACCAAATAGTAAACCTAAATACGATAGTATAGATGAGGTTGACCCTGAATTATTGGCAACTTTTGAGAAGCTAGGTATTTCTCTTGATGAGCAAAAGAAACTGGCTGGCGTGGCTATGGACGTTGTAGTAGATTCAGTTTCTGTAGCTACAACATTCAAAAAAACCTTAGCTGAAAAAGGTATTATCTTCATGAGTATTTCTGAAGCTATAAAAGAGTATCCAGAATTGGTAAAAAAATATATAGGCACTGTTGTCCCTCAGAAAGATAACTTTTATGCAGCATTAAATTCTGCTGTGTTTAGTGATGGGTCATTCTGTTACATCCCAAAAGGTGTACGTTGCCCAATGGAATTGTCAACATATTTTAGAATTAACCAAGCAGGAACAGGTCAGTTTGAAAGAACATTAGTTATTGCTGACCAAGGCAGTTATGTGTCTTACTTAGAAGGTTGTACAGCACCGAGTCGTGATGAGAACCAATTACACGCCGCTGTTGTTGAACTTATTGCACTTGACGATGCTGAGATAAAATACTCTACAGTACAAAACTGGTATCCTGGAAACGCTGAAGGAAAAGGTGGTGTTTACAACTTTGTAACCAAACGTGGACTTTGTGAAAAGAATGCAAAAATCTCTTGGACACAAGTAGAAACTGGTTCTGCAGTCACTTGGAAATATCCATCTTGTGTACTTAAGGGTGATAACTCAATTGGAGAATTCTACTCTATTGCTGTAACTAACAATTACCAACAAGCAGATACTGGTACAAAGATGATTCACTTAGGAAAAAACACAAAGTCAACCATAATTTCAAAAGGTATTTCTGCAGGTAAATCTCAGAATTCTTATCGAGGATTAGTTAAAATTAACTCTGGTGCCGATAATGCACGAAACTTTTCACAATGCGATAGTTTGTTAATGGGTAACGAATGTGGTGCACACACATTCCCTTATATAGAAGCAAAAAACAAATCAGCTCAAATAGAACATGAGGCTACAACCAGTAAAATTGGTGAAGACCAAATTTTTTATTGTAACCAACGTGGTATAGATACTGAAAAAGCAATTGCGCTTATCGTCAACGGTTTTAGTAAAGAAGTATTAAATAAATTACCAATGGAATTTGCTGTCGAAGCACAGAAATTATTAGAAATTTCTCTAGAAGGTTCTGTTGGATAAATTATAATTAATTATGAAACGAGCATGCTAAACATAGTATCACCCAAAGGAATGATTAATAGCGAACAGCGTGTGTCCTTAAAAAAACAATACATATAAACACATGAACTTTAAACATAATTTATTCGTATGAAAAAACTACTCTTACTATTGGTCATAGTTTTAGGGTTTTCTTCTTGTAAAGATTTTAAAGAAGGTCTAAAAGACGGGTATAATGCCGCTAAAAAAGAAGCAGAGGCAACCAAGAAGCAAGGTATAAAACTTTACACACTTGACGGTGGCACTGTACAAGCAAATAAACTGGAACTATTCTCTCAAGATACAACCTATACTGGACAAAGTAAAACCTTTGCAGATGCGTTTTATGTAATTGTACACCCTAAAGGAACTTTAATGTGGGACACAGGTTTGCCAGAAAGTCTTGTAGGTTTACCAGAACCATTTACTGACCCAAGCGGTGCATTTACAGTATCCAGAAACGATAGTGTAGTCTCGCAATTATCAAAAATTGATATGACTCCAGCAGATATTGATTTTTTAGCCTTATCGCACACACATTTTGACCATAGTGGTCATGCTGAAAAGATTAAAAATGCCAAATGGTTAGTACAAGAAACTGAGTATAATTTTATAACTAGCGAGGAGGTTCAAAAAAATAATGCCGATATCTATAATGCGGTAAATGATTTACAAAACGTTCAGAAACTTAATGGCGATTATGACGTTTTTGAAGATGGTACCGTAATTATAAAATCCATGCCTGGTCATACGCCCGGTCATCAAGTTTTATTTCTTAAGCTTGAAAATGCTGGTAATGTATTATTGACAGGAGATTTATACCACTTCCAAGAGAATAGAGATTCTAAAGGTGTGCCTAGCTTTAACTATGATGCCGATATGACTTTGAAAAGCATGGACGAATTTGAAGCTTTTGCGAAACAAAACAATGCAGATGTTTACATCCAGCATAGCAAAGATGATTTTTATAGATTACCAAAATATCCAAAGTACCTAGATTAATGATAAAGCAATTATTTTCACTATTACTATGCCTTGTATTTTTTGTGTCCTGTAAAAACGATACTAAAAAAGAAACTGGAAGTTTAGAAGAATCTAAATCCTATAACCAGAATGACGGTTTAATTACTTTAAAAGGCGACTTTATTTACATGGCAGATGCTGCAGTGATTCAAACTAAAAATGAAATCTACGGCGTTATCATTGATGACCAGACGCACAAATTAAATGATGCTGTTGCTAAATTCAAAAAAGAAGCCACAGACATGGTACCTGTAACCGTAAGAGCAAAACGCACGACAAAACCTGAAGGCGAAGAAGGCTGGCCTTTTAGACTAGAAATAAAAGAAATTATTAAAGTTGAAGCTCCAAATCCTGAGCAAAACGATATTATAAAAATAGAAAACTAAGATTATGTTAAAGATAAATAACTTGCACGCTAGTGTTGAGGACAAACCTATTTTAAGAGGTATCAACCTTCATGTAAAACCCGGAGAAGTACATGCTATAATGGGACCAAATGGTTCTGGTAAAAGTACGTTGGCATCTGTAATAGCTGGTAAAGAAGAGTATGAAGTTGATCAAGGAGAAATTGTTTTAGAAGATGAGGATTTAGAAGAGTTAAGCGCGGAAGAACGCGCTCACAAAGGCGTATTTTTGTCGTTTCAATATCCTGTTGAAATTCCTGGGGTTAGTGTAACTAACTTCATGAAAACAGCCATCAACGAAACGCGTAAAGCTAAAGGTTTGGAAGATATGCCAGCTAATGAAATGTTGAAACTTATCCGTGAAAAATCTGAGCTTTTAGAAATTGACCGTAAGTTTTTATCACGTTCATTAAACGAAGGCTTTTCTGGAGGAGAAAAGAAACGTAATGAAATCTTTCAAATGGCAATGCTAGAACCAAAATTAGCCATTTTAGATGAAACAGACTCTGGTTTAGATATTGATGCCTTACGTATCGTGGCTAATGGTGTTAACAAACTAAGATCTAAAGACAATGCTGTAGTCGTCATTACGCATTACCAACGTCTATTAGATTATATCGTTCCTGATTATGTCCACGTTTTGTACAACGGTCGTATTGTAAAATCTGGACCTGCAGCATTAGCTCATGAATTAGAAGCTAAGGGTTACGATTGGATTAAGGAAGAAGTAAACGCATAATTAGTAATTAGTAAGTAACATTCAGTACTCTAACTGTAATATACATACTAAATACTTTATACATAACAAAATGGAACTAAAAGAAAAATTAGTATCGTCTTTTATGGCATTCGAAGACACAGTCGATGTAGATTTGCCTGTACATGATATACGTCTAGACGCCATTAAAGCATTTGAAGCCGAAGGTTTCCCCAATAAAAAACAAGAAGCTTGGAAATACACTTCATTAAATTCAATTTTAAAAAATGATTTTAGTGTATTTCCAAAAGAAACAGGTGCTTTAGATTATAAAGATGTTAAGCAATATTTTATCCATGATATAGATTCTTATAAAATCATATTTGTAGATGGTAAATATTCGTCTCACCTTTCGGCAACAACGCACGATGGTATTGATGTCTGCCTAATGTCCGCAGCTTTGAACAAACCAAAATACAAGTTGGTTATTGATAATTATTTCAATAAAATAGCAACTAAAGATGGTTTCTCATCTTTAAATACGGCATTTTCAGCTGAAGGTGCTTACATCCATATCCCTAAGAATAAGGTGGTTGAAAAGCCAATACAAATTATTCACTTTTCCACAGGTAATGAAGCTGCTATAATGCTTCAGCCAAGAAATCTAATTGTAGTTGATGAGAATTCTCATGTTCAAATTATTGAGCGTCATCAGAGTTTAACAGATAATCCAACACTAACCAATAGTGTAACTGAGATTTTTGCTAACAAACGTGCTATTGTAGATTACTATAAAATTCAGAATAATAGGCAATCAGCTTCTTTGATAGACAGTACATTCGTCAATCAAAAACAAGAAAGTTTAGCTAAGGTGCATACCTTTTCTTTTGGTGGAAAATTAACACGAAACAACCTTAATTTTTACCAAAACGGAGAGCGTATTGATTCTACCATGAAAGGTATTACCATCATTGGTGATAAACAACACGTAGACCACAACACGTTAGTACATCATATAGAGCCTAATTGCGAAAGCCACCAAGACTACAAAGGTATTTTTGATGCTAATTCTACGGGGGTATTTAACGGCAAAGTCGTTGTTGAAAAAGAAGCCCAAAAGACAAATGCCTTTCAGGCTAATAATAATATTCTTATAAGCGACAAGGCTACTATTAACACAAAACCTCAGCTAGAGATTTTTGCAGATGACGTTAAATGTTCGCATGGTTGTACAATTGGACAACTAGATGAAAGTGCAATGTTTTACTTACGTTCCCGTGGTATTCCAGAAAAAGAAGCTCGAGGATTGTTAATGTATGCTTTTAGTAATAATGTTTTAGATTCTGTAAAGATTCCTGAAATCAAAAACAGAATCACAAAACTTATTGCTCAAAAACTAGGTGTTAATATAGGGTTTGATTTGTAGATGAGTACAATTGAAAAACATATTAAATTTGATGTTGAAGCAATAAGAAAAGAGTTTCCAATACTTAATAGACAAGTTAATGGCAAGCCACTCATCTATTTTGATAATGCGGCAACATCACAAACACCTCAACAAGTAATTGATGTTATTGTAGATTATTATAGTAATTACAATGCCAATATTCATCGCGGTGTGCATACCTTGAGCCAAGAAGCTACGGATGCATACGAGCAGGCAAGAATCAAAATCCAAAAACATTTTAATGCTAAGCATACTCACGAAATTATATATACCTCAGGGACAACTCATGGTATTAATTTGGTTGCTAGCGGGTTTTCTTCTTTATTACAAAAAGGAGATGAAGTCATTGTTTCTGGGTTAGAACATCATAGTAATATCGTCCCTTGGCAAATGTTGTGTGAGCGTACAGGAGTAACATTGAAGGTGATACCAATGAACCAAAATGGCGAGTTGGTCTTAGATGATTACGACTCACTTTTAAACAAAAAAACAAAACTTGTTTTTGTTAATCATATCTCAAATGCTTTAGGAACTATTAATCCTATTGAATATATAATTAAAAAAGCACATTCGGTCGGTGCAGCTGTATTAGTTGACGGCGCTCAATCGTGCCCTCACATAAAACCAGATGTACAAGCTTTGGATGTAGACTTCTATGTTTGCTCTGCTCATAAGATATGTGGACCAACTGGAGTAGGTATGCTTTATGGAAAACAGGAATGGCTCAAAAAACTACCGCCATATCAAGGTGGTGGTGAGATGATTGCTGAAGTTAGTTTTGAAAAAACAACCTACGCCGATTTACCTCATAAATTTGAAGCTGGTACACCAAATGTGTCTGGAGGTATTGCTTTTGGAGCTGCTTTAGATTATATGAATAGTATAGGTTTTGACACCATTGCAAACTACGAAAATGAACTTCTTGTATACGCTACAAAACAACTTGAAAACATTGAAGGTCTAAAAATTTACGGTACAGCAAAAGAAAAAACATCAGTAATTTCTTTTAATGTAGGCAATATTCACCCTTATGATATCGGGACTATTTTAGATAAAATGGGTATTGCTGTACGTACTGGTCACCATTGTGCGCAACCCATAATGGATTTTTATCAAATTCCAGGGACTATTCGTGCATCGTTTATGTTTTATAATACCAAAGCAGAAATAGACACTTTTATTACGGCGCTTAAAAAAGCAGTTATGATGCTATCGTAAAATCTTTCAACATATTTATCAAATAATTAGCACCTTTTTGTAGGTGCTTTTTTTATATAGGCCTTACACTTTATCGATCTGTAAACAAATATTTTTTTAATTTGTTAAAAATTTAACAAATTATTTTATATTTGACAAAATTTTTAACCAAAAACTAACTAAAAATGAAAAAAACGATTTTAAGAGTTGCTGTAATGGCGCTTCTTTTTGCGGGTTGTAGTGATGACAACAATAATCTAGAACAAGAACAAGCAAAAGTAGACATGAGTGACTTCTATTTATACACAGATGCTACAGAAGACGGTACTAATACTAGAGCTGTAAATGGAAAAAAGTGTAATTCAATGACCGTACTTAATCGTCGATTGAATGAAAACCCTGGACTTTATCAAAAAATGTATAATATCGAATTGCATTCTAGACAGTTCATAGCTAATCTTAGACCTCCGGGAGGCAATGGTAACGGTAATGGCGGAGGACCAGGAGGAGATAACGGAGGCGGAGACCCCGTTGATGATGGCTTAGGTATTGTAACCATTCCTGTTTATGTACATGTTTTATACAATACAAATACTGAAAACATTAGTGACTCACAAATTCAGTCACAAATAGATGTTTTGAATGAAGATTTTAGAAAAACTAATAATGATGCCAGTCTAGTTCCTTCTGAATTTGCACCTGTAGCAACAGATACTGAAATTGAATTTACACTAGCTGGAATTACAAGAAAACAATCATCTATTACAGATTGGGGAACTAGTGATAATATGAAATCTTCTTCTTCTGGGGGTATTAACCCTATTACTCCAGAAACACATTTAAATATTTGGGTCGTAAACAAAATGTCTTATCGAAATTATACGGTATTTGGTTTTGCACAATTTCCTGGCGATGATCCATCTACTGATGGCGTAGTAGTTGCTCATCCTTATTTTGGGAATACAGGAACGGCAGGAAGTGTTTTTCCTGAAATTAATCTTGGAAGAACCGCAACTCATGAAGTCGGGCATTATTTAAATCTTCGCCATATATGGGGAGATGGAAGATGCAACCGTGATGATTTTGTGTATGACACGCCAAAATCTGATCGCTCAAATCAAGGCTGTCCCTCATACCCTACAGAGCATTGTAGAAGTAACGATATGACTATGAACTATATGGACTATACAAATGATAGTTGTATGTATATGTTTAGTGATGGTCAAAAAGAGAGAATGCGGGCTGTGTTTGCTCCAGGCGGACCAAGAGCATCCATAGTCGGAAACTAAAAAACACTAAAAGCATTAATTTTAAAGGAGTTTCTTTGAGAAGCTCCTTTTTTTGGCATCAAAAATGTAGCTTACACATTATAAAATACCAAGATTATGAAATTTTTATTCAGTTTAGCGACACTATTCTTTTTAACAGGCTCTTGCAATTCGCAAAAAGAAACAACTACAAACAGTAATAAATCTAATACACAATCCATTAAAGAACAACAAATGGTAACAGATAAGCAAAAGGCTATTGGTCAAAACTATGATGTAGCAGTTATATATGAAGCTAGGTCTAGAGGTTCTGCAAAGTATATCTATGTCTCCAAAGTCAAGATTATGTTGTCACAAGATCTTAGTTTGCAAAAAATGGATGAATATCCCTGTAATGCAAAAGATTGGGAAGAAGTGAAGAAACTCCTAGACGATATTGAAAGAAAAGCATTTCAAAATTTAAAAGCACCCACAGACAAGAGGCTCTATGATGGTGCAGCACATACAACCCTGTCTATAAAACAAGGTGACGTTATATACATGACGCCAAGTTTTGATGCGGGTTTTCCGCCAAAAGAAATTGAAGAACTCGTTAATAAAGTGTTAGCATTAGCAGAGAAAGTAAAAAAACAGTAGTAATTTTGTTTTTTAAAGATGTTACAATGACGATTGAAAATATACAAAACGCGATTATTGACGAATTCTCAATGTTTGAAGATTGGGAAGAACGCTATCAATACATGATTGACTTAGGTAAAACGCTACCTCTTATAGAAGAGCAATATAAAACCGATGATAATATCATAAAAGGTTGCCAAAGTAAGGTCTGGGTACATGCCAATATGAGCAATGATAAAGTAGAATTTACAGCTGATAGTGATGCCATTATCACAAAAGGAATCATTGCTATACTTATAAGAGCCTTTTCAAATCAACATCCAAAAGATATTATTGTGGCTAATACTGATTTTATTGATAAAATTGGGCTTAAAGAACATTTATCGCCGACGAGAGCAAATGGTCTTGTAAGTATGATAAAGCAGCTAAAAATGTATGCTATAGCATACCAAACACAATTAAACTAAAATGAGCGAAACAACTATAGATACAGCAGCTCTTGGCGATAAAATCGTCAAAGTTGTAAAAACGATATATGACCCAGAAATCCCTGTGGATATTTATGAGTTGGGTTTAATTTACGATGTATTTGTAAATGAAAATTTTGATGTAAAAATATTAATGACTTTAACATCACCTAATTGCCCTGTTGCAGAAACTTTACCGCTTGAGGTTGAAGAAAAAGTAAAGTCTATCAACGAAGTTAAAGATGCTGAAGTAGAAATTACTTTTGACCCACCTTGGTCACAAGACCTTATGAGTGAAGAAGCTAAGTTAGAATTAGGTATGCTATAATGGCTAAAGAAATTATAAATAGGGTTGCCAATAGTAAATTAAAAGTCATTGACTTAGAAGACTTTTATCCAAACGGCAAACGTATCGCTTTTGATATTAAAGACTGGTTGTTAGAAGGTCTTGTACTACGAGAAAAAGAGTTTAGAAATCATGTTTCAGAACACAATTGGTCGCAATATCAAGATTCTTATGTGGCTTTGTATTGCTCATCAGATGCTATTGTGCCCGATTGGGCCTATATGTTGATTTCTATTCAACTTCAAGATATTGCGAAACTTACAGTTATTGGTAATTTAGAGCACTTAGAATCTATTATTTATACTCAGATTATTTCAGAATTAGACATTTCGGATTACAATGATGCACCAGTAATTATAAAAGGTTGTTCTCATAAACCTGTACCTGCAAATGCACTTGTTCTCCTTTCACAAATATTAAAACCTGTTGCCAAATCCATACTATTTGGTGAAGCTTGTTCTTCGGTACCACTCTATAAAAGAAAAAAATAGAAGTTCACTTTTTTTTCCATTTATTATATTTGCACATCAATCCATAAAACTTTAAACAAATGAAAACTAAATTTATTTTATCATTACTCATGGTATTTGCTATTAGCCTTGGTTACTCCCAAACAAAAGAAGACTTACAGAAACAAAAAGCAGAGAAACAAGCTGAAGCTGACAAATATCAAGGAGAAGCTGATGCGTTACAAGCACAAATAGACGCTTTACCTGGATGGAGAACTGGAGTTTTTGGTACCATTGGTGGTAGCTTATCCAACTTTAGTAATTGGTATGCTCAAGGTGCACCAAATAATTCATCAGGAAATATTGGCTTTACAGTAAATGGCTTTGCTAATAAATTAGAGGATAAGTATTTCTGGAGAAATAGTTTAAACCTGAATCTTAATTGGACAAAACTAGATAATAAGGACAATCCTTTAGATAGTGATGATTTTGAGCCTACAACTGATGTATTTAACATTACTTCTTTATACGGTAGAAAATTAAGCGATAAATGGGCAGCATCTGGTTTGCTAGAATATAGAACAACTTTATTAAATAACTTTAATGACCCAGGATACTTAGATTTGGGTGTTGGTTTTACTTGGACACCAATTACAGATTTAGTTGTTGTAATCCATCCTTTAAACTACAATTTTGTTTTTGCTGATGATGATACAATTTTTAACTCGTCTTTAGGTGCAAAAATAGTTGCAGACTATACAAGACAATTAGGTAAAGTTAATTTTAAAACAAATTTATCTGCTTTTGCTAGTTATGAAAGTAGTGACTTGTCTAACTGGACTTGGATTAATTCATTTAGCTACACCTTATGGAAAGGTATTGGTGTAGGTTTTGATTTTGGATTACGTAGTAACCATCAAGAAGCTGTAAATTTTGCTAGAAATCTAGCTCCAGTTCCAAATCCTGAGGCAACCTTTGATAATGTTGATAACGATTTACAGTCTTATTATACAATTGGTTTAAGTTATAATTTCTAAGAAAATTAAAAACAATAAAAGAGGCGTCTTAATTAAGACGCCTCTTTTATTTACTCTATATCCTCTACATCTGGATACAAAAAGTGATTATAAGGAAAACGCGTCACATGAATTTCACGGACTTCTTTATACACACGTTTTTTAAAATCGTCCAAGTTTTCTTTGTTTAATGCCGAAATGAATAAAGCATTATCGCCAATTTTAGACATCCACGTCTGTTTCCACTCCTGGATAGAGTAATTAGCTTTTGTACGCTCAACTATTAAATCTTCTTCATCATAAGGTTCTGCTTGGTAAGCATCAATTTTATTAAAAACCATTATAGTGGGCTTGTCCTTACTTTCAATTTCGTCTAAGATTTGGTTTACAGACTCTATATGTTCTTCAAAATTTGAGTGTGATATATCAACCACATGCAATAACAAATCTGCTTCTCTAACTTCATCTAGCGTACTTTTAAAAGATTCTACCAGTTGTGTTGGTAGCTTTCTGATAAAACCAACAGTGTCACTTATAAGAAATGGCAAATTGCCAATGACCACCTTGCGAACTGTAGTGTCTAGTGTAGCAAAAAGTTTGTTTTCTGCAAATACTTTAGACTTACTAATAACATTCATCAAAGTAGATTTCCCAACATTGGTATAGCCTACTAATGCTACACGTACTAGTTTTCCACGATTACCGCGTTGAACCGCCATTTGCTTATCAATAGTTTTTATTTTTGCTTTTAATAGCGAAATTTTATCACGTACAATACGTCTATCTGTTTCAATTTCTGTTTCTCCAGGACCACGCATACCAATACCTCCTTTTTGTCTTTCAAGGTGTGTCCACATTCCCTTTAATCGTGGTAATAAGTATTGACACTGGGCTAATTCTACCTGGGTTCTTGCATAACTAGTTTGTGCACGTTGAGCAAAGATATCGAGTATAAGATTTGTTCTGTCTAAAATTTTACAATTAAGGATTTTACTAATGTTACGCTCTTGTGCAGGCGATAGTTCGTCATCAAAAATCACAGTGCCAATGTCGTTTTTTTTTACAAATTCCTGTACATCATTCATCTTACCACTACCAATAAAGGTTTTGGGATTGGGCATGTCTAACTTTTGAGTAAATCGTTTAATAACATCACCACCAGCTGTATAGGTTAAAAACTCTAACTCATCCAAGTATTCTTTGGAGGTTTCTTCATCTTGTTCCTTGGTAACAATTCCTATAAGTACAACCTTCTCGAGGTCAATGTCTTTTTTTTCTAGCATAAATAATTCAAAGTACAAATTTAGACAATTGTGCCATACCACATTATCTATATTAATTATATCTTTAGCGGTATGAGTCAAAAACACACCATTGCATTTTATAATATTGAAAATCTTTTTGATACAAAAGACGATGCCAATACTTATGACGACGACTTTTTACCACATTCAGCAAAACGATGGACAACAAAACGTTATCAAAATAAGCTCAGAAAGTTAGGACAAGTTATTACTCAAATTGGAGAAGACGATGTCGATTCTCCGCCAGCTATTGTGGGACTTGCTGAAGTCGAAAACAAGCAAGTAGTGCAAGATTTGATTGAAGGTAAATATCTAAGACATTATAACTACGATATTGTACATTACGATTCTTCTGATGAACGTGGAATCGATGTTGCGCTAATTTATAATACTGATGTTTTTGAAGTCTCACATTCCGAACCATTCGCAGTATATCTCACAAAAGAAGATGGTAGCCGTGACTATACTAGAGACGTCTTATTAGTTTCAGGACGCTTAAATGATGAACAAACACACATTATTGTAAATCATTGGTCTTCTCGAAGACAAGGCGAAAAAGAGACAGAACACAAACGGCTAGCTGCTTCAGATACGGTTAATCGTGTTGTTGAAGTCTTAAACAAAAACTATGACAATCCAAAAATTATTGTTATGGGTGATTTTAACGATACACCTCAAAATAGAAGTCTCATTTCTTTAGAGGAAAAATCAAATCTATATAATCCGTTTAAAAAGATTTCTACACGAGATAAAGGCAGCTTAAACCATAATTTTGAGTGGCATTTATTTGATCAAATTCTAATTTCAACCAATTTTTTTGACGCTACTTCTACAAAGTTCAATTTGAGTGAAGCCGATATTTATAACTCGCAGTTTTTAACACAATACCATGGAAAGTTTAAAGGTCAACCCTTTAGAACCTATGTTGGCAAACGTTACAAAGGTGGATATAGCGACCATTTTCCCGTATATATTGAGCTAAAGAAAGATAACTAAAATGAAATATTTCTATTGTACAATACTGTGTTTATATGGCTTGTTTAGCTTCTCGCAACAAGACCCACAATACACGCAGTACATGTACAATATGCCAATTATAAACCCTGCATATGTTGGAGCTACAGAGTATCTAAATCTTGGTCTTTTATACCGTGACCAATGGACAAAAATTGATGGTGCTCCACAAACGAGTACATTTTTTGGAAACTTTAAACTCTCTGAAAATATGGGAGCTGGGCTTTCGGTTATTACCGACCAATTAGGACCCGTAAAAGAAACTAATATCTATGCGGATTTTGGTTATACTATAACTTTAAAAGATAATCATAAACTTTCTTTTGGTATAAAAGTAGGTGCTACTTTTCACGATATAGGCCTAAATAATCTTACTGTTTTTGACCCAAATGACCCATTCTTTAGTGAAAACATAAACAGTACAACACCAAATATTGGAGCAGGACTATTCTACTTTACCGAAAACTATTATGCTGGGGTTTCCATTCCTAACTTCTTAAATTCGGTGCATCTCAATGCCAATGGAAATAAACTTGGCTCAGAAACACAACACCTTTTTGTTACTGGCGGTTATGTTTTTGAATTGTCCGAAAACTTGAAATTAAAACCTTCGCTTTTAGTAAAATCTGCTTTTGAAGCACCAGTTTCTTTTGACTTAAACACTAACGTACTTTTATTTAAAAAACTAGAGTTAGGAGTTTCTTACCGAAATGACGATTCGTTTTCAGGTCTGGTAAATTTTGCTATTACCCAAGAGCTTAATATTGGCTATGCTTACGATGCGGTGAGGTCAGATATTAGACAATTTGCACCGTCTTCACATGAAGTAATTATTAGATATAGTTTCGTAAAAAAATATAAACGTATTAAATCGCCTCGGTTCTTTTAGCTACCAGTCTTTAAAGGGTTGTTTACTCAAATTTGAGTTGTAATAGTTTACATTACCTGTGACTTCCTCACCTAACCAATCTGGTTTTTCAAAGGTTTCTGTTTCAGAATTTAGCTCCACTTCTGCTATAATCAATCCGTTGTTATCACCATAAAATTCATCAACTTCAAAGATATGGTTGCCTACTTTTACTTCGTATCTTATTTTATCTATGATGCCTATCTCGCATAATTGCAAAAGTGACTCTGCCTCATCTACAGAAATCTGTTTCTCCCATTCAAAACGACTTAATCCGTCTGAAGTTGACTTCCCTTTTACAGTCAAAACACCTTGATTTTTATTTAATCGAATTCTAACTGTACGTTCTGGATGACTATTTAAAAATCCTTGTTTTATATGATATAAATTAAATGCTTTGACTTTAAAAGCATCGGATTTTACTAAAAATTTTCGTTCTATTTCGGTCATAATATTGCCTAAATTTACAGTATGCCAAACGATTTACCAATTCGGAAAATTATTCACGTTGATATGGATGCGTTTTACGCATCTGTAGAACAGTTAGACAATCCTGAATTGCGAGGAAAACCCATTGCTGTTGGCGGTGGTGGAAAACGTGGTGTTATTAGCGCTGCAAGTTACGAGGCTAGAAAATTTGGTGTTAAGAGTGCTATGTCTGGACGTTTAGCAGAAAAACTATGTCCTGAATTGATTTTCGTAAGAACAAATTTTGACCGTTATAAAGAAGTGTCTCAAAAAATTAGAAAGATTTTTCACGAGTATACAGATTTAGTTGAGCCACTTTCTTTAGATGAAGCTTATTTAGATGTGACACAAAACAAAATAGGCATGCCAAGTGCATCAATCATAGCGCAAGAAATTAGGAAACGTATTTTTGATGAAACTGGCTTAACAGCTTCCGCAGGCATTTCTATAAATAAATTTGTAGCTAAGGTTGCTAGTGACTACAACAAACCTAATGGACAAAAAACTGTAAATCCAGAAGATGTGCTACAATTCTTAAAAGAATTAGATATACGGAAATTCTATGGCGTTGGTAAAGTCACTGCCGAAAAAATGTATCAAAAAGGGATTTTTACTGGTAAGGATTTAAAATCAAAATCACTTGAATATTTAATTGAGAACTTTGGAAAATCGGGAAGCTACTACTATTACATTATTCGTGGCATTCATGATAGCGTAGTAAAACCTAACCGCATCCGTAAATCACTTGCTGCAGAACGTACGTTTAGCGAAAATCTGTCTTCAGAAATTTTTATGCTTGAAAAAGTTGAACTTATTGCCGAAGAAGTTGCTCGCCGTTTAGCAAAGAGCAAAGTATCTGGAAAAACCATCACTTTAAAAATTAAATATAGTGATTTTACGCTTCAAACCCGAAGTAAAACCTTACCCTATTTCGTTTGCGACAAGAGTATAATTCTTGAAACAGCAAAAGACTTATTGTATCAAGACAAACTGAATAATTCCGTCAGACTTTTAGGGATTTCGTTATCAAATTTAAATACAGAAGATGCTAAAAAGAAACCTGAAAAAAAGTTTGAAAATCCGATTAGCGTTCAATTGAAATTTGAATTTTAATTAGATTTAACATTTTATGATTTCTGCATCAGTCAACTTAATCAATACAGAAGTGACTTGTAAATTATTTCTAAAAACTACACGTCTCAATCTCTGTAACACGCAACGTATTAACCATACCTTTATCTTGTATTGGCATTGCTGCTAAACTAATTAACATATCTCCCACGTCCAAATAACCCTTTTTACAAGCAATAGCATTTACGTCTTCAATCGTTTCGTCTGTACTTACAAATTTATCGTAATGAAAAGCAGTTACGCCCCAAAGCAAACTAAGTTGTGTTAAAATCCTACTATTTGATGTAAATACTAAAACATGTGCAGAAGGCCGCCATGCCGAAATTTGAAATGCTGTATAACCACTGTTAGTTAATGTAGAAATAGCTTTGGCATCTATCTCATTCGCCATTTGTGCAGCATGATAACAAATTGATTTTGTAATATATCTATTGGTACGAATATGTGGTGGTAATTGTGGCACTTCTATTAAAGAAGAATTCTCAACACTTTGAATAATATTTGCCATCTGACGGATAACTTGTACTGGATATTTACCAACAGAAGTCTCTCCAGAAAGCATCACAGCGTCAGCACCATCCATTACAGAGTTAGCGACATCGTTAACCTCAGCACGCGTTGGCGTTAAGCTTGTAATCATTGTTTCCATCATTTGTGTTGCAATAATCACAGGAATACGAGCACGCTTGGCTCTATGTACCAATTGCTTTTGTACCAGTGGTACTTCTTCTGCAGGAATTTCTACACCTAAGTCTCCTCGAGCAACCATAAGTCCATCGCAATAAGCCACAATTTTATCAATGTTTTCTACCGCTTCTGGCTTTTCAATTTTAGCAATGATTGGGATTTTATGTTCACTATGCTCATTGATTAACTTTTGTAACTGCATTAAATCTTCCGCATGTCTAACGAATGATAGAGCTATCCAATCTACTTGCTGCCCTATGGCAAAAATGGCATCTTCTATATCTTTTTGGGTTAATGCAGGTTGCGATATGTTTGTATTAGGAAGGTTTACACCTTTCTTAGACTTTAATGGACCGCCTTGTATTACTTTTGCTTTTACTTCTGTTTTTTTATCAGTAGAAACAACTTCAAAAATTAATTTACCATCATCCAAAAGGATACGTTCGCCTGGCTTTGCATCTTGTGGAAAGCGGTCATAAGTCATATAAACGCGTTCCTTTGTGCCTTCAAAACGTTCGCCAGTAGCAAAAATAATTTCGTCACCTGGATCAACAACGACTTCCTCCTTCATAGTACCTACACGTAATTTTGGGCCTTGTAAATCTCCTAAAATAGCAGCATTGTATCCGTATTCTTCATTGAGCTCACGTATCATTTTTATGCGTTCTTTTACGCCATCATAATCAGCGTGAGAGAAGTTAATTCTAAACACATTTGCACCTTCATCTAACATTTCTTTTAAAACAGCCTTGCTACTTGTTGCTGGTCCTAAGGTCGCAACTATTTTCGTTTTCTTATTCTTCATTTATTCTAAAAAATTAAATGTTCTTTTGACTTTATTTTATTCAAATCTACAGTATAAGTCGTTATAATTTGTGATATACCTTGTAGTTTACTAATAACTAGTTTTTCGTTTATATGACGTGTATCATTAGAGATTTTAATAAAAAAATCAACTTGCTTCATTTCAGGAAGTAGGTTATAAGTTTTTGAGATTTTTATATCATTTGCAAATAAAACCCCACTACTGGCTAAGCTTTCTTCTTCGCGCATACAAATATTTGCAATGAGGTTCCACGTTATATCTTTTGGCACATCATAATACTCATAAACCGCATAAGAAGAAGACGTGTAATTAAGATCTAAATCCTTTTCTTTTCTTAATAAACGTAAGCCTAAATGCTTGTTAAGCATGTAGGCTAAGCGATAGTCTTCTAATCTACAATGTACTGCAAAGAGCAAATATTTATCGTCATAAAAATCGTCTACTAAAAGCTTGTGTAATGCCATTTATAATCTATAAATACGGAGTAAATATAATGCATAAAACTAGGAGATTCGCTAAGTTTACATGAAACTTAACCTAGTCTTTTTACGAAAACGTTTGCGTTGTTTTGTTTAAAAAAAACATATCATTGTTTTGATATTTGCTCCTGAAAAGCAAAAAAAGCGCGCTTAGAAGCTTTTTCTTCTGCTTTTTTTTTGGAAGTTGCACGTGCTTTAGCTATCACTTTATCGTCTATACTCAACTTGACTGAAAAATGCTTTAAAGCATCGTTTCCCGTATCCTCGTAAACCTCGTATTTAAAGGTTTTCTTTTCTTTTTGACACCATTCAATTAGTAAGCTTTTATAACTAATAACCTTACCTTCAAGTTTTTCTATATCTACATGAGGAAGAATGACATTTTTATAAACGAATTTCTCGCAAGCCTTGTACCCTTTGTCCAGATAAATAGCACCTACCAAAGACTCAAATAAATTACCATGAATATTACTACCAAAATTATCTTTAGGAATGCGGCTTCGTACTAAATCTATAAGATTAAGCTCTTTCCCTAGTTCGTTTAAATGCTGTCGGCTTACGACTTTCGATCGCATCTTAGTCAGATAGCCTTCATCGCCGTGCGGCACTTCTCCGTATAAAAAGGAAGCAATAACAGAACCCAACATAGCATCTCCTACAAACTCTAACCTTTCATAGTTTATAGCATTTCCTTTTTTGTCCTTAATGTTCATAGAACGGTGGGTAAAGGCTTTAAGGTAAAGTGATTTTTTTTTAGGTGTAAATCCTAAAATTTGTTTGAGTTGTAAAAAAAAATTCCCGTCTTCTTCAGAACGGGAATTTTTTAATATGTTACGAAAGATACTCATTCGGGATTTAGTCTAGTTTTTTAAATAATACACAAGCGTTATGACCGCCAAATCCAAACGTATTACTCATTGCTACTTTAATATCGCGTTTCTGCGCTTTATTGAGTGTTAAATTTAATTCTGAATCTATGTTTTCATCAACCGTTTCGTGATTAATTGTAGGTGGCACTATGCCATGCTCCATAGCCATTATAGAAGCAATAGCTTCAATAGCTCCAGCAGCACCTAACAAGTGACCCGTCATAGATTTTGTAGAGTTAATATTAATAGTCTTGGCGTGACTACCAAATACTTCAGATATAGCTTTTAACTCTGCAACATCACCTAATGGTGTTGATGTTCCGTGTGTATTTATATGATCTACATCTTCAGGATTCAGTCCTGCATTCTCTAAACAATTTTTCATTACCGCAATAACACCTATGCCATCAGGATGTGGTGCTGTCATGTGATAAGCATCTGATGACAGACCGCCACCAACAACTTCTGCATATATTTTTGCACCTCGTGCTTTTGCATGCTCATACTCTTCTAAAACAATAGCACCTGCTCCTTCACCCAATACAAATCCATCGCGATTTGCATCGAAAGGTCTTGAGGCAGTTTCAGGACTATCATTTCGTGTACTCATGGCGTGCATAGCATTAAAACCACCCATACCAGCAATGGTAACAGCGGCTTCGCTTCCTCCTGTAATTACAACATCGCAATGACCTAAACGAATATTGTTTAGGGCATCAATCATTGAATTAGCAGAAGAGGCACATGCAGATACAGTTGTATAGTTAGGTCCCATAAATCCATATTTAATGGATATGTTTCCAGGCGCTATATCGGCAATCATTTTTGGAATGAAACGAGGATTAAATCTGGGTGTTCCGTCACCTTTGGCAAAGTTTAACACTTCTTCCTGAAATGTTTCTAAACCTCCAATACCAGCTCCCCAAATAACACCTACACGTAATTTGTTTAAAGCATCTAGGTCAAGTTTTGAGTCTACTATTGCTTCATCTGAGGCAACCATAGCATACTGCGAAAACTTGTCCATCTGTCTTGCCAACTTTCTATCAATAAAGTCAGTAACTTTAAAGTCTTTTATTTCACAGGCAAATTGTGTTTTGAACTTTTCAGCATCAAAATATGTTATTGGCGCAGCACCACTCCTTCCATTAACAAGACCATCCCAATAGTCGTCTTTAGTATTGCCAATAGGTGTAAGTGCACCTAAACCGGTAACTACAACTCGCTTTAATTCCATGAAATTAACTTCTTATTTTGCTTCTTCTATGTATGAGATAGCTTGACCAACTGTTGCAATGTTTTCAGCTTGATCATCTGGTATTTGAATATCGAATTCTTTTTCGAATTCCATGATTAACTCTACTGTATCCAATGAATCTGCTCCTAAATCGTTAGTAAAGCTAGCTTCTGTTACAACTTCGTTTTCATCAACACCTAATTTGTCTACTATAATCGCTTTTACTCTTGATGCAATGTCTGACATAATCTTTTAGTTTTAAGTTTTAATTAGACGGCAAAAATAAAAAACTTTATTTTAAAAAATAGATTTACCTACAAAATGTGCCTTCCATAGATAAAAATAGAAATAAGTATTTAGATTTTGAGCCTAATTGTTAATTATTATTCTTTTTTTTGTTTGAATAATATTAAGCTGATAACTGTTTATGAAGCGAATTGTAATTTTTGCGTCCGGCTCGGGAAGTAATGCTGAAAATTTGATAAAGTTTTTTCAAAACAGTGAACATGCGTCTGTTATTCAGGTATTGACTAACAATCCCCATGCCAAAGTTCTTGAGCGCTGTAAACGCCTCGGTGTTAGTGCCTTTTCTTTTAACAGAACTGCATTTACAATAACAAAAGATGTTCTTAATCTGTTAAAAGCAAGCCAACCAGATTTGATTGTCTTAGCTGGTTTTTTGTGGAAATTTCCTGAGCACATTTTAAAATGTTTCCCTAATAAGATCATAAATGTGCATCCTGCGCTACTTCCTAAATTTGGAGGAAAAGGCATGTATGGCATGAACGTTCACAAGGCTGTAGTAAAAAATAACGAAACTGAAACCGGGATTACAATCCACTTCGTGAACGAAAATTATGATGAAGGTGCTATTATTTTTCAAGCCAAATGCAAAGTTGAAGCGTCAGATTCTGCAGAAGATATCGCTAAAAAGATTCATGAATTAGAGATGGAGTATTTTCCTAATGTTGTGAAAGATTTATTAAATGTCTAAAAAGAAAAAGAAATACTACACCGTTTGGAAAGGTCACCATACTGGCGTATTCGAAACTTGGGAAGATTGCAAAGCACAAATCCAAAATTTTGAAGGCGCACAATACAAATCTTTTACGACGTTTGAGGCAGCCAAAAAAGCACTCAAAGGCAACTGCAAAGATTATATTGGCAAATCTAAAATTTTTAAAAGTGACCTTTCACAAGCACAACTCAAAAAAATAGGCCTACCCAATTATCATTCTATAGCAGTTGATGCAGCTTCAAGCGGTAATCCTGGTAAAATGGAATATCGCGGTGTGGATACCAAAACAAAAAAGCAACTCTTCATTCAAGGTCCTTTTGAGGAAGGCACCAATAATATTGGTGAATTTTTAGCTTTAGTACATGGTTTAGCATTCTTAAAACAACACAATAGTGACCGTATAATGTACACTGATTCAAAAACTGCTATGAGTTGGGTTCGTAAAAAAACATGTAACACAAAACTAAAACGCAACGAAAAAAACAGGCCTGTTTTTGAGCTGGTCGACCATGCTATAACTTGGCTTAAAGAAAATGACTATGCCAACATAATAGTGAAATGGGAAACAAAAGCTTGGGGAGAAATTCCTGCAGATTTTGGACGAAAATAATAAATGTTTTAAAGCTAGAATAGAATTTCAGAACGAATAAATTTTACCTAAATTTGCATCTTAATTAAAACTAAATGAGCAAACTTGTAATTGTCGGAACAGTAGCCTTTGATGCTATTGAAACACCTTTTGGCAAAACCGACAAAATCCTCGGTGGCGCTAGTACTTTTATTGGTCTTGCAGCCTCTAACTTTAACGTAGATTCTTCAGTTGTATCTATCGTTGGTGGTGATTTTCCGCAAGAATATTTAGACTTATTATCCGATAGAAATATTGATGTCTCTGGTGTAGAAATCATAAAAGATGGTAAAACATTCTTTTGGAGTGGTAAATACCATAACGATATGAATTCTCGTGATACTTTAGTTACTGAGTTAAATGTTTTAGAACACTTTAACCCAATTGTTCCTGAAAACTATAGAGATGCAGAAGTTGTAATGCTTGGTAATTTACACCCGTCTGTACAAATGAGTGTACTCAACCAAATGAATAAAGAGCCGAAACTCGTCGTTTTAGACACGATGAACTTTTGGATGGATTGTGCGCTTAATGAACTTCATGAAACTATTAAGCACGTAGACGTTATAACCATCAATGATGAGGAAGCAAGACAACTTACTGGAGAATACTCTTTGGTAGTCGCTGCACGCAAGATTCACGAAATGGGGCCAAAATACGTAGTTATTAAAAAAGGGGAACACGGCGCTTTATTGTTTCATAACGACAATGTGTTTTATGCACCAGCATTACCACTAGAAGAGGTTTTTGACCCAACAGGAGCAGGAGATACTTTTGCAGGTGGCTTTTCAGGTTATTTGGCAAAAACAAATGATTTCTCTTTTGAGAACATGAAGAATGCTGTTATATACGGCTCTACTCTAGCTTCGTTTTGTGTAGAAAAATTTGGAACTGAACGTATGATAAATTTAAAAAGTGGCGAGGTTCAAAAACGCCTCAAACAATTTCAGCAACTAACACAATTCGATATAGAACTATCATAAATTAAAGCGCGCCTAATTTTGGCGCGTTTTTTATTTCAGTATTTTTGAAAAAAAACACAACATACAAACTCTCACAACAACAATGAGTGACGCTTTAAAACACGAATGCGGTATTGCCTTAATACGCCTTTTAAAACCTCTTGAATATTATAAAGAAAAGTATGGAAGCGCATTTTATGGTGTAAATAAGATGTATCTAATGATGGAAAAGCAGCACAATCGTGGACAAGATGGTGCCGGTTTTGCAAGTATAAAGTTAGACACACAACCTGGCGAACGCTACATAAGCCGTGTGCGTTCTATCGCTCAACAACCCATACAAGATATTTTTGCAAAGATAAATGAGCGCATCAATGAGGAATTAACCAAAAATCCTGAATATCAAAATAACGTTGAAGCACAAAAAAAGAATATTCCTTACATAGGCGAATTACTATTAGGCCATGTTCGTTATGGTACGTTTGGGAAAAATAATGTTGAGAGTGTTCATCCATTTTTAAGACAAAATAATTGGATGCACAGAAACCTCATAGTCGCTGGTAATTTTAATATGACCAATGTCACTGAGCTCTTTGATAATCTTGTGCAAATAGGTCAGCATCCAAAAGAAAAAGCCGACACAATAACTATTATGGAAAAAATAGGTCATTTTTTAGATGATGCTGTCGCAAAGATTTATAAGAGATTAAAAAAAGAAGGCTACAGCAAAGTTGAATGTTCCCCACTAATTGCCGAACGTTTAAATGTTGCTAAAATTCTAAGAAAAGCCGCTAAAAATTGGGATGGTGGTTATGCTATGGCTGGTTTACTCGGTCACGGGGATTCTTTTGTATTACGTGATCCTGCAGGAATTCGACCTACTTATTATTACAAAGATGACGAAATTGTTGTAGTTGCATCAGAGCGCCCAGTGATTCAAACTGTATTTAATGTCGACTTTGATGATGTTAAAGAGTTAGCTCCAGGACATGCCATTATTACTAAAAAATCTGGAGAAACTTCTATTAAAGAAATATTAGAACCATTAGAACGTAAAGCTTGTTCTTTTGAGCGTATTTATTTTTCACGTGGAAGTGATGCCGAAATTTATAAAGAACGAAAAGAATTGGGTCGCTTACTAATGCCTAAGGTACTAGAAGCTATTGATGGAGACACAAAGAATACAGTATTTTCCTTTATTCCTAATACTGCAGAAACTTCATTTTTTGGAATGATTGATACTGTTGAAGAACATCTTAACAAACGTAAAACACAAGCCATTCTGGATGGTAATGGTAAATTATCTGCAGATAAAGTCACCGAAATTTTATCTGAACGTCCACGTATTGAAAAAATAGCAATTAAAGACGTAAAACTACGAACCTTCATAACCGAAGATAGTAGTAGGGATGACTTGGTAGCCCACGTTTATGATGTAACTTACGGCGTTATAAAACCAACCGATAACTTAGTTATCATTGATGATAGTATTGTACGCGGTACAACTTTGAAGAAGAGTATTATAAAAATGATGGACCGCTTACAACCTAAGAAGATTATAGTGGTTTCTTCGGCTCCTCAAATTCGCTACCCAGATTGTTATGGTATTGATATGGCTAACCTTGAAGGTTTAGTCGCCTTTAGAGCCGCATTAGAGCTTTTAAAAGACACAAATAACTACGGTATTGTTGAAGATGTTTATAAAAAGTGTAAAGCGCAAGTTCAATTAGATGATAAGGACGTGAAAAACTTTGTTAAAGAGATTTATACAAATTTCACGGATGAACAAATTTCAAATAAAATATCTGAATTGTTGAGTGACGATGATGTTAATGCTGAGGTTAAAATCATTTTTCAACCGGTAGAAAACTTACATATGGCTTGCCCAAAGAACTTGGGTGATTGGTACTTTACTGGAGATTACCCAACTGTCGGCGGAAATAGAGTTGTGAATAAAGCATTCATCAATTTTTACGAGGGCAATAAAGAACGAGCTTATTAAACAACGCCTAAAAGAAGCTTAATTTCTTAGTATTAAAACAGAAAAACTCTGAGTTATTTTATCTTTTTTAAAGCTTAACTCGCACAAAAACAGTAGGACACTCGTGTTAAAACTCCCTTAAACTGATATTTTCGCTTTTTGGCTATGTTTTGTCTGTTATTCACTCACGTAAATTATATTTGTTTTTACTTTAACTTAAGTAGATTAAGTTTATGGTAGATTTGGGGCAAAAAGGGTGAACTTCTGTTTACCCTTTTTCATTTCTAATTCCCGCGAAAGTGGGAATCTCTAAAATTAACTCCTTCATTAGTCCTTAGAGTATCCACAAAACAATTTCATTACAAAAAAAACGCTTTCACGCATACAATTAGCTATTTGACCACATTTTTGTTACATTGTATTGGCTAATTGCTTAGTTTTGAGGTAAACTAAATAATCAATGAATTTTAAAGCACCAAAGCACCAAAGCACCAAATTATTATTTAAATTTTTAATCGGTACTATTTTTCTCTTTAATTACAACTGTCAAGAAGAAGATATTATTATACCCGAAGCCGATACTACAGAAATAACAACTCCAAGTACTATAGATAATACTCAAGCTAGATATAATGTAACTATTACCAATTGGGAACGTATTAAAAATGACAACCCTAAGTTAGAAGAGAAAGTTAATAAATATAGTTTATCTTCTATAACCACTAATAGTAGAACCACTTCTGAAACTTATGGCTTTTCAATTGACGAAACACGTGTACAAATTATAGAAATCGATAGTAGTCTTACAACCTATACCTTTTTGGTAGAGCGTGATATCTATACGCCTAATGTGTTAGAGAACTATGTCTTTAAAAATTTTACAAATGGCACATATAAGCAGTTACTTCTAACTTATAATTATACTGTAAGCGAAGACGGAAGTGTTGTGTTTGACACAAATTACTTGGGTATCGAGGTAATAGAGGACGAAAACTTAATCGTAGCACGCGGTAGTTGTGGACCAGAACTTGTAGATACAACTCAAAATCTAACTTGCTGGGATGTACATTGCACCGGAGACAGTCATCCTGTTGGTGAACAGTGTGGTTGTACCTCGGCATCTAATACATGTACCCCTGCTTATGTAGAATGTTCTTTACAAACTATATATACAACAACAGATACGAATTGTGGCGGCGGTGGCTCTGAAAACCCTAACGGCACAAGCAACCCTTACGGTACACCTAGCGGAGGCGGAAATAATAACCCTACACCAAACATACCCTTAATTGATTTAATGTTTTCTAACTTAATAAAGGCATGTATCAATGATCCTGATGATACCGACGATGTTATAATGTCCGATGAACAATTTAATGTACTAACTACATTAGGAAACCAAACAAATCTTATAAACAGTTACCTTAACGAAAACTTATGTAGTGTAGAGGCTCAAGCATTTACTCTCTTAGCCATTGATACTTTGGCAGATAATGATGGTGATGGACAACCTGACGGCGAAGTAGATTTTGAAGAAAACATAATATATGACAACTCATTAAATAACTACCCTTGTCACAAATTAGTTATTCAAAATGCAGTGGGCGTATGCTCACCTCTTACTCAAGGGGTATTAAATGCTTTTGAAACAAATGATGGTACAAACCTTATTTTTGAGGTTTCTAATTCTATTTCAGGCAACGGGAATACAAGCTCGTCTTCTGTATATGACCCAAATACAAGTACTTGCAACATAACTATAAGAATTAGACAATCATATTTAGAGAATGCGACAGATTTATCAATAGCCAGAACTGTTATTCATGAAAGTTTACACGCAATGTTCGTTTATATGTTTGAAGAAGGGCTGTTGAATTCATCAGATGGTACACCTTTGGATGGATTTGAAAATTTAGTGGAAGCACACATAAACTATTTAGGTGGTTTGCCTTCTAATCTTGGGGTTGTTCATCACACATTAATGACAGATTTTGTAGAAGATATGGCAACTTCATTGTCAATTTACGCATCATCTTTAGGTTATACAAATTCATTTAATTTCTATAAAAATTTATGTTGGTCTGGAGCAATGCTAAATACTCCAACTTTTCAATCTTTATACCCTCAATACTTAAACCCCAGTGATGCCACTAATAATCCAAGCAATGTGAACCCGAGTTGGCTAAATATAGTAAATACTAATGCAGCAGAACAAGACAATTCAACATACACTTTCGCTCATCCTAATGGTACAACCTATACAAATAGCCCACTTGGTAATGCCCCAAATTTGAATCACCCATGCAATTAAAAAATAGTAATATGAAAAGTCTATTTTTATTTTTTGTCAGTCTCTCTATCAGTTGCTTTAGTCAAAATAAAATAGAAAAAATTGAATTCAATACAAATGGTTATGCTAATGAACCAGACTTTAGTATTATAATATATAGAGATAGAACAGCAATTTTTATTGCCAAAAATAACAACTATGAAGAAAACTTAAAAGGAGATGTAGTAGGGTTTGGAACTAATGAAAAAGGATATAATATTAGAAATTCTGAAATTAAAGGAGTATTTAAAGTTAAACTAAAAAAAACAGTTTTTAATGAGATTATAATGCTAATAAAGAATCTAAAACAAGAATTTAAAAAAGGTAATTTCATATCAAATCAAATCCACAACTCTGAAGCAACCCTTATCGTTTCAAAAGAGAAAAATAAATCTAATTCAATTACGGATATTGGAATGAGAAACAATAAAAATTTAATGAATTTATATAATTATTTAAAAAAATTAAGGTTTAATCAATCATGGAAATGAAATAAAATACTGCCTACAACAACTAAGTTTTCGTTGCGTCCGCAGGACGAACAATGAAAACTCCTGTTGAACGGAACCGTTGAATTTAGAAATAATCTTAGTAAAACAGCCCTATTGGGGATATCGCTTTTGGGATTGTGGTGA
>NZ_JABDQL010000069.1 GCF_013042245.1 Winogradskyella sp.
AAAATACACGATTAAGCGTGTCATGAGAAGGAATACCATTAGGTAATTCCAAAAAAGTTCTTAAAAAATCTTCTTTTTCTTGAGCATAGAGTTCCATTTCATTCCAAGAATCTGCTCCACAAATAACTGATATAATACCAATAAGAAGGATGTCATTTAACTTGTGAAGCTTTGTTAAATCACGTCTAGGATCGTCTACTTGACTAAAAATAGAAACTAATTTGTTTGTTGTTTTCAAAGTACATAAAATATTGATTATCAATATAATATACAAAATTTAATCTTAAAAACCAACTGAATATCAGTGATTTATATCCGAAAAATAAACTTTTTTAGATGCGTTTGCCCTAGGCTTGTCTCTATAAGTATAACTCATCCCAAAATAAATAACAAAATCTCACACACATCAAAATAGGTATAAAATGCAAACTTTACCTACGAAATAAACATTTCAGTCTTGTACAATTACAGATTTACTATCCCTTTTACTATACTCTGGCTGAATGTTGACATGGTTAATATTATATTTATGGTGTATTAACTCTTCTATTTTGTTAAGAACGATGTCAAATTCTGATAGTTTTATATCCTCATTAAAGTCAATGTGAGCTTCTAAATGAATTTCTTCTTCATTCAATTGCCAAATATGCAGATGATGTACGTTTTTTATCTTATCAAAATTTTGAATATCTTTTATAATATTATCAATTTGTAAATCTTCTGGGGTGAAAAGCATTAATACTTTAGTAGAACTTTTAAGTAGATCCCATCCCATGATAATGAGGTAAATAGCAATAGCTAAAGTGAGCGCACTATCTACCCAATAAACCTGATAAAACTTCATTAAAAGTCCACCAACTAAAACCGCAACACTTGCCATCATATCGGTTAATAGATGAAGGTAAGCGCTTTTCATATTCATATTATCGTTAGCGCTTTTTTTTAGTAATAACACACTAAAACCATTACCTAAAATTGCAATAAAAGACAACCAGATAACTAAGTTAGATTCTATTTCTTCAGGATTTTTAAAACGTTTAATAGCTTCAAAAATGAGTAAAACAGCAACAATTACTAAAGTTGAAGCATTAATAAAAGCTGCTAAAATTTCAGCTCGCTTATAACCAAAAGTCCGTTTTACTGATGCTTTTTGTTTTGCTAATTTATTAGCAACAAAACTGATGATAAGTGAAATTACATCACTAAAATTGTGAAGAGCATCACTTAAAAGTGCTAAACTTCCAGAAAGTATACCGCCAATAACTTGAGCAACTGTAATAGAAATATTTAAGACAATAGAAATGAGAAGATTACGGCCTTTTGAATTATGATGATTATGAGAATGACCGTGACCCATTTTAGCAATTCATTGCTATTTTATCAACTCTATTTTGATGACGTCCACCTTCAAATTCAGTATTTAAAAAAGTATCCACCATTTTTATAGCTTGCGGAATTGCAGTGTAACGTGCGGGGATACAAATAATATTAGCATTATTATGCTGGCGTGTCAATTCTGTAATTTCATTTATCCAACAAATACCTGCACGTACATTTGGATATTTATTTGCTGTCATAGCAACGCCATTGGCACTACCACATATTAATATTCCAAAATCTACTTTAGCATCATTTACATCTTTTGCTACTGGATGTACAAAATCTGGATAATCCACACTATCAAAAGCATCTGTACCATAATTTTTTACAGTGATTCCTTTAGCTTCAAGATGCTTTACAATTGCGGCTTTGTAATCTGGCCCTGCGTGATCGTTTCCTATAGAAATTGTCATAATCTTAAATAATATTTATAATAACACAAAGTTACAATTATTTCAAACTGGTTAACAGAGTTATTGATTACTTGTTAATAAGTGTTAACAAGTATTTAGAAGTAAAATTTTATTTTCTCAATAAAATTTACAACCAAGAATTAAATCTTATTTACCAAAAAAGTTAGTGTTTATTTATAGTTAACTTTTCAGACTAAATAGCGTTGATACTAACGTTTAAATTATATTAACTTATTAAAAAATAGAAGTTAATTTAGCTTATTAACAACTGTGTATAGTTTTAATAAACTCTTTGATTTATAAAGCCTTACATCTCTAATAACTTGTTAATAGAAAACAGTAAGTCGTTTTTACAACAAAGCCCTTAAAAAGTTATACCGCTATTAACACCCTATAATAACCATCATTATATTTTTTAAATTTTAAAAGAAAAATGATATGTATAGTATAAATGTGGATAACTCTAAAAAAATTAGAATCCTGTAAATATTAGATTCAATTAATATAGCTATGTTTTTTTTTAATATAAATAAATTGAATGTCCGTAATGAGTACTAATTAAAATTTTAAACTCATTCTGTCACATTGAGTACTTTAACTATACTCAGCATAAACTAAAGTCGAAATGTCTTGTAAAACAACACTTAAGATTTTTCGACTACACTTCGACTACGCTCTGTGACTACGCTCTGTGACCACGCTCTAAATGACAGAGAAATCATTATATTTTTCAATTTATGATTAAAAAAGGACAATCAATTAACAAATGATATAATAGCATAATTAGTGCAAAAAGACCTGTAATTTTACTCGTCTTTTACATCAAAATAACACTATTAAATATTAATACCTTAGCTTTGTCTTAAACTTAATATAATTCTTCACCTGATATTAAGTCAAATTAGAAAGAATTCCTGATACTTTTCAGGAAAATGAAATGACAAATTTATAAATGATAAAAAGAAGAACAAAGAAATCCAAAAAAGGAATTTCTAACCTTACAAATACAATCTTAAGTATACTAAAAAAAGAACGAAACAAATCATTTAATTATAAACAAATAGCGGCTATACTTGGTGTAAATGATGCTAGTAGCCGTAACCAAATTATAAAAACTTTAGCTAAACTCACTTCTAAAGGTGATATAGAACAAGTCGATAGAGGTAAATTTAGAGCTGTAGTTACAGCAGAATACCATGTTGGTAAATTCGACGCATCTTCTAGAGGAAATGGTTATGTAATCAGTGATGATTTTGAACAAGATATTTTCATAGCTTCAAATAATACAAATAAAGCTTTACACGGTGATGAAGTGGAATTTTACGCTTACAAACGTAAACATCGCGGAAAGCAAGAAGGAGAAATAACCAATATTCTAAAGCGAGCAAAGTCTGAATATGTTGGAACCATACAAATACAAGACAAAAAGAATTTTGCTTTTGTAGTTCCAGATAGTAACAAGATGTACAAAGATATTTTTGTGCCAATAAATAAGATTAATAAAGCTCAAGATGGAGATAAAGTCCTAGTAGAACTATCCGATTGGCCAGAAAAAGCAGATTCACCTTACGGAAAAGTCCTTAAAGTTTTAGGAAAACCAGGAGAACACAGTACAGAAATACACGCCATCTTAGCAGAATATGGTCTACCAGCAGAATTCCCTCATGAAGTAGAAGAATACGCTAATAACATTGATATTACTATAAAAGAAGACGAGATTAATAAGCGTCGAGATATGCGTAAAGATTTAACCTTTACTATTGATCCAAAAGATGCTAAAGATTTTGATGATGCTTTATCTTTTAAAGTTCTTGAAAATGGCTTATTCGAAATAGGAATTCATATTGCAGATGTTTCTCATTATGTACAACCAGATACCGTTTTAGATGACGAAGCTTACGAACGTGCAACCTCCATTTATTTAGTAGATAGAGTTGTGCCTATGCTACCAGAACGTTTATCAAATGGTGCATGTTCATTAAGACCACATGAAGAAAAATATACGTTTTCTGCAGTGTTTCAAATGAATAATAAATGCGAAATAAAAGACCAATGGTTTGGAAGAACAGTAACTTATTCTGATGCGCGTTTTGCCTATGAAGAAGCACAAGCTATTATTGAAAATAACACTAAAGTTAGTTTGAGTTCAATACAAGCGTCTCAATTAAATACCCAAATTCCTTCAGAAGTTTCCTTAACCAGAGAAACATACAAAACAAAACCAGAAATTGCTGAAGCCGTTTTAGTTTTAGACCGTTTAGCAAAAAAAATGCGTTCACAACGTATGCGCGATGGTGCTATTTCTTTTGATAAGGTTGAAGTAAAATTCAACTTAGACCAAGACGCTAATCCAATAGGAGTATTCTTTAAAACCACTAAAGATGCGAATAAACTCATTGAAGAATTTATGTTATTAGCTAACCGAAAGGTGTCTGAATTTATAGGAAAACAAAAACCAAAAAAGACGTTTGTTTATCGTGTGCATGACGAGCCAGACGAAGCTAAACTAGCTCAACTTCAAACTGTTGTTGGACGTTTTGGACATAAACTCAATTTAAAAGATAGAAATAGTGTCGCATCATCTTTAAATAATTTACTAAAAGACGTCGTTGGTAAAAAAGAACAAAATCTTGTAGATACCTTAACCATTCGCACAATGTCTAAGGCAGAATACACAACAAATAATATTGGACATTATGGGCTTTCTTTTGACTATTATAGTCATTTTACATCACCAATACGACGTTATCCAGATGTAATGGCGCACCGATTATTACAACACTATTTAGATGGCGGTAAATCTGCAAACGAAGAGATTTACGAAGAAAAATGCCGTCATAGTAGTGATATGGAAAATCTATCAACTAAAGCAGAACGTGATTCTATTAAATACATGCAAATTAGGTTTATGCAAGACCATGAAAACGAGGAGTTTTTAGGCGTTATTTCTGGTGTAACCGATTGGGGAATTTATGTAGAAATTATCTCTAATAAATGCGAAGGTATGGTCTCTGTTCGTGATATGAGAGATGACCACTATTATTTTGACCAAGACCAATATGCAATGGTTGGTAAAAAAACAGATAAGACGTATCAACTTGGAGATGAAGTAATTGTAAAAGTTAAAAGTGCTGATTTAGTGAAGAAGCATCTTGATTTCTTTATGGTTGGTAAACCTGAGGATTAAATTACTGTAACAAATAGACTATATCTCTTACATATATAGAAACTTAAACTTCTATAAAACATGAAATCAGAAACTTGTTCAGCCTGTGGTTCTTCAAAACTCATCCACGACATGAGAATTGTTGACTTTGGTCACGGAAATGCTAAAAATGATTTATCAGTAGAAATAAAAACAACAGATAGAGTTCTTTTTAATAAATTTGAAAAAGGAGCTTTAAAGGCACAAATATGTGGGTCTTGTGGTAAGGTAGATTTATCTGTTAATAACCCCCATGATTTATGGACTGCTTATCTAAAAACAAAAAAACTATGATATTAACAACAACCAATACAATTGAAGGATTTAAAATTGCTGATTATCTAGGCATAGTTACAGGTGTAGCTATTAATGATGAAACGTTATCTTCTGGTTTTAGTACTTCAAAATATTATAAAAAAATTCAAAGTAGCGTTGATGCTGTTAAGGAAAGAGCATTCAAAACATTAACTGAAAACGCAAAAGCGCTTGGTGCTAACGCGATTGTTGGTATTAAGATAGAAATAGAGTTAACCACTACTAATTATCCTATGGTTTCGGTAACTGGTACAGCTGTAAAAATTTTAGTATAGCACTATGAATTCTAATACTAAAACTATTCTTATTTCTATTCTTATATTCCTCGTTATATTTTTAATTGTCTTCTTTGGAGTAAGAGGGGTTTTTAATCTTACTGAAGGTCCCATCTCAGGAATCATCTCAGCTGTAGCTGCGGCTATTCTATCACCAAGACGTAAAATAATTGAAAAGCAATCAAGGAAAGAAGTGCAATTAACTTGGTTTTTTAGTAAAAAAATTATTCGTTTCAAATAAAAACTGTAACAATTATAGTTTAGCATAATCTTTGTTATTAGTAAACGTATAATTAAAAAAATTATCCATTAATGAAAAATTTAATAACCATTATCGCTTTAGTAATTACAACAACTCTTTCTGCTCAGAGCCCAATCGTTAAAGAAGTAGGAGAATTTACTGAAGTAAAAGTATTTGATTTAATAAATGTAAAAATGATTAAATCTGATAAAAACCAAGTTGTAATCGAAGGCGCTAACAGAAGAAATGTTCAGGTTTTAAATAAAAATGGAACACTAAAAATACGTATGGAATTAGAAGAGTCTTATGATGGAAATGACATAGAAATTCTTTTATATTATACATCAGTAGATGTCATTGACGCTAATGAAGGTGCAAAAATAAAAATCGACGGCACAATAGACCAATTTGATATAAAGTTTAAAGCTCAAGAAGGTGGAAAAATCACAGCGGATGTAAAATCAACATATACAAACGTGAGAGCTGTCACTGGAGGAATTATTAATCTTACAGGAACATCAAAGAATCTAGACATAAGCATTTATACTGTTGGTAAATTTGATGGCGAAGAGTTTAAAACAGAAAATACTGAAGTATCAATTAACGCAGCTGGAGAAGCTAGAGTAAATGCTTCAGAGTTTGTAGAGGTGAGAGTAAGAGCAGGTGGCGATGTTTACATTTACGGTGACCCAAAAGAAATAGACGAAAAAACTGTACTTGGAGGTCGTGTAAAACGCATGTAATTTTTTATGTCATTCAGAGTGTTGCACTGAGCTTGTCGAAGTGTAAAACGAAGAATCTCTTCTAAAACATTAACCTAGAATTCCTATTTTCTTTACTACATTTGTGTAAACTAGTGACGTTTACATGTTCGACGATATATTAACAGCAATTCCGTTTGGGATAATCTTGGCGTTTACCATAGGGCCAGTATTTTTTGTACTGTTAGAAACAAGTGCAACAAAAGGATTTACAAGTGCACTAATTTTTGATTTCGGAGTCATACTTGCAGATATTGTTTTTATAGCAGCAGCCTTTTATAGCACCAATAAAATCGTTGAAAAAATAAAAGATGACCCTAGTTTCCTTGTTTTTGGAGGTGTGCTCTTGGTGGCTTACGGTGTTATTTCTTTCGTTAAAACCTCTAAATCATTCCGCGCCATTGTTAGAGAATACCATAAAGTCGAAATAAAAAAAGGTTATGGAAAGCTTTTTATAAAAGGATTCTTACTTAACTTTATCAACATAGGTGTTCTCTTAGGTTGGCTTGGTTTTATAGTTATTGGGACATCTTTAACTGAATCAGAGAATGGAACTCTTGTCTTTATTACCACAATGCTTATTACTTATTTCATTGTAGATTTATTTAAGATTGCAGCCGCAAAAAGATTGCGCACAAAGTTAACGCCACGTAGAATTTATAAAACAAAGAAAATTGTGGCTTTAGCAATCCTAGTTTTTGGTATTATTTTACTTACCCAAGGTTTATTTCCTGATGTATATGAGAAGAGCAAGAAACAGATTGAAAAGATTAATCCAGTAAAAGATTAATTATTTAAGGTTATATAGTTTTGATATTATTTCTTTTGTATTCATACAATTCGAAGATATTTATTCACAGCCATAAAAGCATTGTTAAAAATATTAAATAAAAAACCTTCAACATTTGCTGAAGGTTTTTTTGAGGTGTCGAGCGGATTCGAACCGCTGTAGATGGTGTTGCAGACCACTGCCTAGCCACTCGGCCACGACACCTAATATGCGTTGGCAAATATAAAAATATTTACAGTTTTACACTACTTAGTATGCTTTTTTCGCTTTTCGGTCATTTTAATAGTAACCATTTCCACGTCTCCAGCTATTGGTGGGTTTACTTTGCTCACACTTACTGTGGCTTTAGAAACCATCTGATCTTCAGAAAATATTCGGTTCAAAATCCGTTTAGCTACAGTTTCTAGGAGTTTTGAAGGTTGTGCCATTTCCTCTCTAACTACCTTATTTAAAAACACGTAGTCAACTGTATCAGATAGTTCATCAGTCTTTGCCGAGGTTTTTAAGTTAGCCTTTACTTCTAAATCTACACGATAATCACTTCCGATTTTAGTTTCTTCAGGTAGACAACCATGATGAGCAAACACACGGATATTTTCGACTTTTATTATTCCCATAAAGCAAAAATAATATTACTCTACGTCACTTCGAGTGAATTTCTGAAAGAAATTTGTATCGAGAAGCTTAGTTGGTAAACAAATCAAAAATATTACTCAAGGCGCTAGTTTTTGCTTTAAAAAACTCAGTGTAAGAGCATTTTTTACAAGTGACAGAAGTAAATTTTTTATTCTGGACATCAAATATTTTAGACAATGTGCCACCAGTTGCACGCATTTCTCCAACGTCGTAGGTGGTATTATCACATTTTGGACAGATATAACTCATAATTTTTGGTTGTTTAGGTTCAAGCTATAAGTAGAAAAACAAAGGCTTTTGTTACATTTTTATGTAATTTTACACTTTAATTTTTTGCAATGTTAGAAGAATCAAAATCACTCAATTTTATTGAGCATATCATAGAAGAAGATTTAGCCAACGGTCTCCCGAAGGAAAATCTTCGATTTCGTTTTCCTCCAGAACCTAATGGTTATTTACACATTGGCCACACAAAAGCTATAGGTATTAGTTTTGGTTTGGGTGAAAAGTATAATGCACCTGTTAATCTTCGTTTTGATGATACGAATCCAGCAAAAGAAGAGCAAGAGTATGTTGATGCTATTAAAAGAGATATCGAGTGGCTTGGATATAAGTGGGAGAATGAATTATACTCTTCAGATTACTTTCAAAAACTATATGACTGGGCTGTTTTAATGATTAAAGATGGCAACGCCTATGTAGATTCACAATCTTCAGAAGCCATGGCCGAACAAAAAGGAACGCCTACACAAGTCGGTACCAATTCACCTTATAGAAATAGAACTGTTGAAGAAAATTTGGAGCTTTTCCAAGGTATGAAAGACGGTAAATTTAAACAAGGAGAACATGTCCTTCGTGCAAAGATTGATATGGAAGACCCAAATATGTTGATGCGCGACCCAATAATGTACCGAATCTTATTCGCACATCATCACAGAACAAGTAATGATTGGTGCATTTACCCAATGTATGACTGGACGCACGGCGAAAGTGACTATATTGAGCAGATTTCACATTCTTTATGTTCCTTAGAATTTAAACCACACAGAAAACTTTACAATTGGTTTAAAGAACAAGTGTATGACTATGCAAAAGAAGAGTTACCAATACCTCCAAAGCAAAGAGAATTTGCGAGGCTAAATCTTAGTTATACAATCATGAGTAAGCGTAAACTATTGCGTTTGGTAGAAGAAGGTATCGTAACAGGTTGGGACGATCCACGCATGCCAACTATTTCTGGTTTGCGCCGTCGAGGTTATACACCAAATTCTATACGTCAGTTTATAGAAAAAGTAGGTGTTGCAAAGCGTGAAAACATAATTGATGTTTCGCTTTTAGAATTTTGTGTACGTGAAGACTTAAATAAATCTGCAAACCGTGTGATGGCGGTTTTAGATCCAGTAAAAGTTATAATTACCAATTATCCTGAAGGAAACGAGGAGTGGTTAGATGCAGAAAATAATCCTGAAGATGATAAAGCAGGTTCGCGTCAAGTTCCTTTCTCAAGAGAAATCTATATTGAAAAAGCAGATTTTAAAGAACAAGCGAGTAACAAGTTTTTTAGACTAAAACTAGGAGGAGAAGTCCGCCTAAAAAATGCTTATATCATACAAGCAAATAATGTTGTAAAGGACAAAGAAGGTAATGTCACAGAAATTCACTGTACGTACTCTACAGATACAGAAAAACGCGTCAAAGGAACATTGCACTGGGTTTCTGTAAAACACGCAATTCCAGCAGAGATTAGAGAATACGACCGCTTATTTATGGACGAAGCTCCTGATAGTCATAATGACAAGGATTTTATGGAGTTCATAAACCCAAATTCTCTGAAAGTAAAAATCGGATATTTAGAACCAAGCTTAGCAGATGCAGAAGTAGGAGAGCGGTTTCAGTTTCAACGTTTAGGATATTTCAATGTAGATAACGATTCTAAACCAGGCGCTTTGGTGTTTAATAAAACTGTTGGTTTACGAGATAGTTGGTCAAAGCAAAAGCCACAACAAAACCAAAATCAACAACAAAACCAACCTCAGCAAAAGCGTAAGGCTATTAGTGTTATCCAACAATTAGGAAAAAAGTACACTAATTTGCCTGAAGAAAAACAATTAAAAGCAAAAGCAGAAATACAAGTCTTAGCCAAAAACGTTGCTTACGAAGAGTTAGAAGCGTTATTTGGTACTGCAGTAAAAAAAGTAGGCACACGTGTCGCAGTTTTGATTGCGTTAAAAGAACAGCTTAAAAATGGCTTACAACGCAATGCTAATATTGACGATTTTATAGCCAAAGCAAAAGATGATAAAAACGAAATATTAGTTGCTGAAGCAAATGAAATAGCGTAAGAAGTTTTCTAAAAATGATATATTAAAAAAACCTCTAGGAATGCTCTTAGAGGTTTTTTTGTATTTTTAAATATTACTAACTAAAAATCAAATCAAATGGAATTTAATTATTTAGCAATAGCGGTTGCTGGTCTTGTACCTCTAGTTATAGGATTCTTATGGTATAATCCAGCGCTTTTTGGAAACGTTTGGATGCGAGAATCTGGCATGACTGAAGAAAAGATGAAAAGCGGAAATATGGCTGTTATTTTTGTTTTATCACTCATTTTTTCGGTTTTATTATCCTTTTTTTTACAGTTTTTAACCATTCACCAAACAGGTGCAGTACAAATGATTGGCGGCGATCCAACAGTTGAAGGCATCTTACCATCTTTTCAAGCGTTTATGGACGACTATGGCACTAATTTTAGAACTTATAAACACGGCGCATTACACGGTTTATTAGCTGGAATATTCATTGTATTACCAATTATGGGTACCAACGGCTTGTTTGAAAGAAAATCATGGAAGCATATTTTTATAAACGTTGGCTACTGGACACTTGTACTTACAATTATGGGAGCAATCCTATGTGGATGGGTTTAAATTACCTGTAATAAAAATAGAACCCTCGAAGGATAACTTCGAGGTTTTATATATAAAAAATTAGATAAAATTATTCTTCTTTTTTATTGTTTTTTGCATTTTTCATAGCCTCACCAATTTGGTTGCTTGCTGTAAAGCTAGCCACCATATCATTTAACATATTACTTCCGGCTTGAGGTGAATTTGGTAATAAAATAAGATTGCTATTTGTTTCTTGGCCTATAGATTGTAAGGTGTCGTAATGTTGTGTTACAACGATAAGCGCAGAAGCTTCTTGAGAATTAATTCCCACTTTATTCAACACCTCAACAGATTCTTCAAGTCCGCGAGCAATTTCACGACGCTGGTCTGCAATACCCTGACCTTGTAAACGTTTACTTTCTGCTTCTGCTTTTGCTTTTTCTACAATTAGGATACGCGCAGCATCACCCTCAAATTGTGCAGCTGTTTTTTCACGATCCGCAGCATTAATTCTGTTCATTGCAGCTTTTACTTGTGCATCTGGATCAATATCAGTTACTAATGTTTTGATAATGTCGTATCCATATTCAGACATATACTCTTGAAGTTCGCGTTTTACTGCTATAGCAATATCATCTTTTTTAACAAAGACATCATCTAATTTCATTTTAGGAACTTCAGCACGGACTACATCAAATACAAATGAGGTAATCTGGTCATGCGGATATTCTAACTTGTAAAAAGCGTCATAAACTTTATCTCTGATAACAAGATATTGAACAGAAACTTTAATTTTCACAAATACATCATCTAAAGTTTTTGTTTCGATTAAAACATCCAATTGTTGAATTTTCAAGCTTAGTCTACCCGCAATGCGGTCCACTAACGGAATTTTCATCTGTAAACCAGATTGACGAATGCTTTGATAGCGTCCAAAACGTTCAATAACAGTAGCGGTTTGTTGCTTCACGATAAAGAAGGCAGACAATAAAACAACTACACCAATTAGAATAATAGGGTAAAAGTAATAAGACATATTTTATGTTTTAATGGTTAATGAAATACGAAATGAAACTAAATTTAAGTATATTTTAAGAGCAGGCGACATAAATGTAAAATAAAATTGATTGATCTAAGTTTTTATTAGGTTTGTTTCAGAAAGCCCTCAACAGCTATGAAAATAAAATCATTTCAAATATTTGTCGCTATTAGTACGCTTTTTGTTACAATGAGTACAGCACAAAACTATCGCATACAAAACGGAATAGGGATTTACCAGGACTAACACCATTTAAAATAGACACGGATGATTTAGCAACAGAATCCGGAAACGGTTGGTTAGCAGGATTTTCTACCACGGTAGATTTGCCACACCGATGGTATAATGTGAGTTATAACATTCAGCTTGCGAAAAATCAATTAAAACTCGCAGCACTACCTTTTCTTAGGAGGTACTACCGCAGAGTTTTTAAACTATAAAATATTCACAGCACAAATTGCACTTATAGGTCACATAAAAATCATTAAAAAGTATTTTTCTATTGATGCTGGTCTAATGTTACAATACAATAGCTACTTAGATTTACAAGATGAAATGAAAGAAAATTATATAGTAGATGGCTAAAAATAAGATTACAGCAAACGATATTTCTGAGGTGTCTCGATTTAATATTAATGGAACTATTGGCGTATCTTTAGGTTTTGAAACTTTTAAGCTTAGAGCGCAATATATTTATAGCCTCACAAATATTTTGAATAAACGTAATGACCAGAATTTAGCTTAAGAGGTAGATTTTAAGGGTAATCAAAATACGTTAGTATTTTCAGCGATGCTTATTTTCTAGATAGACTTTATTAAATCATCAATTCGTTTTACAGTTTCGTTTTTCCCAATCATAAACATAATTTCAAACACATCAGGACCTTGGAGCGCACCAACAAGGGCTAATCGTAAAGGCATCATCACTTTCCCAAAGCCTATTTCGTTATCAGTGATCCAACTTTTTAAATTAGTTTGAAGGTTTTGAATTGTAAACTCTTTTGTAGTCGTAATAATTTCAATAGTTTTTTGCATTAATTCGGCGGTTCCTTCTTTTAGTGCTTTTTTAGAAGCTTTGTCGTCATAACTTGTGGGAGCAGAGAAGAAGTAGTGACTCAAATCCCAAAAGTCTTGTACAAACGTTGCACGCTCTTTTATTAAACCAACAACTAAAGCAATATAGTTGACATCAATCTCTGTTAGTTCTGGTCGAGTTGCTTTAAATTTTTTAGCCAAATCCAAATCTAACTGTTGTTGCATGTATTGGTGGTTAAACCATTTTGTTTTGTCTGGGTCAAAACGAGCTCCGGCTTTGTTTACACGCTCTAAATCAAACTCTGAAATCAAGTTTTCAAGAGAAAACAACTCTTGTTCAGTTCCTGGGTTCCAGCCTAAAAATGCCAAAAAGTTAACCACGGCTTCAGGGAAATAACCATCTTCTTTATAACCTCGAGACACTGTGCCGTCTGTAGCTGTATATTCTAAAGGAAAAACAGGAAAACCTAATTTATCGCCATCACGTTTACTTAATTTTCCTTTTCCAGTTGGTTTTAAAATTAAAGGTAAATGTGCAAATTCAGGGGCTTCCCAACCAAAAGCATTGTATAATAATTTATGTAAAGCCAAAGACGGTAACCATTCTTCACCACGTATAACATGAGTAATTTCCATCAAATGGTCATCTACAATGTTAGCTAGGTGATAGGTTGGCATACCATCACTTTTAAATAAAATTTTATCGTCTAAAACATTGGTGTCTATTTTAATATCTCCTCGAATAATATCTTTAAGATGAAGCGTTTCGTCTTGAGGTGACTTAAATCTAACCACATAATTTTCACCAGCATTAATTTTAGCCAGTGTTTCTTCAGAAGTTAAAACCAAAGAGTTTACTAAACGTCCTTTTTCGCGATTATGCCAGTTATACATAAAGGTTTTGCATTCGGATTCGTGGTTTTTTCGCTCCGTATCTAACGCTTCAGCTGTATCAAAAGCATAATAGGCTTTACCTTCTGCGATTAATTGGTCAGCATATTGTTTATATAAATGCTTACGTTCACTTTGTCTGTATGGCCCAAATTTTTCATTTTTCCCTGGTCCTTCATCAAAAGGAATATTACACCAGTTTAATGCATCTACAATATAGTTTTCTGCACCTTCGACATAACGGTTTTGGTCGGTATCTTCTATACGTAGCACAAAATCACCACCATGTTTTTTAGCAAATAAATAGTTGAATAGCGCGGTTCTTAAACCACCAATATGTAAAGGACCTGTTGGACTTGGTGCAAAGCGCACACGAACGTTTTTAGACATAGCTATAAATTAAAGCGCAAAGATAGTTTGATAATTGAAGCCCACAAAAAAAGCTCCTTTAATTAAAGAGGCTTTGGTGAAATTATATTTTGTGTTGCCTAACAGCCAGAATCTACAATTAGTTGAATAGGAACGGACGTGTAACATCCACTCAAATTTTCAACCCTTACATATACAGTATCTGGACTATTCAAATTTTGATAAGCACTAGAGTTTTGTATTGGATTATTGTTATTGCTAGCATCATCTTGAGTTAAATGATATGTTATAGTAACATCCATTATTAGGTTATCATTAATAATCTGTTCATTTAATGAATTTAGATTAAAAACAGCAAACCCATCCGAGTTACCATCACATTCAGTAATCGATAAATTTGAAAAAACAGCAGGAGATTCTATTAGTTGAAGCTCAAGAGAGGATATTGTAAAATCTCCGTTTGTGTCTTCAACTCTTACTGATAAGATATTTGGTTCTCCAAATGAATAAGAATAAGGAGAAGATAAAGCATTAATGTTTGATACCGCTTCGGCTTCTGTTATATGATAAGAAATTGTCCCGCTTTGACTATTTAAATAAAAAGAGTCCATAGAAATTAAGTCAAAGTTAGCAATGCCAGACCCGCCAAAATCACAAGCGGATATTATTTCTGTATTTGGATTATTATTACCTTGATTGTTTGGGTCATTGGGGTCGTTAGGATTACTAACCCCTTCTGTAATTAAAATAGTGATTGGGTCATCAACGCCAGTGATTTCTTCACAATTCGTTAAACCGTCGTTATCATCATCGGCTGATGATACAAATAAGGTAATTGATGAAAACCCAATTCTTTGACTTAAACTATTCTCTGCTCTTACAGTGATTGAGGGGTTTAAAACAGCATCTTCAAAGCTTAAAAGATAGGTCATCTGCATAGCATTGTTTTCTGATAATGCATCATCCATACTTTCAAAAAATGAGTATGATGTGTTTTCTGCCTGATATAAATCTTCTAATAAATAGAATACTTGATTACATCCGTCTCCTAATAAATCTAAATCAGAAAGATTAAAGTCATTATTATCTAAATAATCCATAGTGCCATCACCATCTGTATCGTCATTTCTTGGGTCATTATCACCATTGTAGTTTTCGCCTATGGTGTTGACTCCGTCTCCATCATCATCGGGGTCTAGATAATTTGGTAAACCATCATTATCTGTATCGTCATTTTCAAGGTTACCATCGTTATTCACATCTTCATTGATATCAAGAATACTGTCATTATCGCTATCAGTTAAGATATTACACGATGTAATTGTTCCTAATTCGATAATCGAAGTATCAACGTTAATAAAACCAGTAATAATTTCCGAACTTTGATTATTTTCCAAGTCCACGAATACTACAGAATAATTAGTTTCATCTCCACAATTATTGAAATTATAATCAATAATTCCGTTTTGTATAGAAATTATTTCAGTATTACCATTATCGCCTAAGGAGAGTTGTAAATAACCATTTTGAACAATTTCCCCATCACAATTAAGAAATTCCCCATTAAAATTAATGTCATTAATCCAATCTACAACAACAGTTGTGTTCAAATCGAAAGAAAAAGGACCTATTGTTGTAGTAAAATTTTCTTCAGGGCAAATATTATTAAAAACAGTAATAGTCAATTCTTTATCTTTAGGCACCAAACCACAATCAGTACCTGATTTGTCTGTGTAACCAGACCCAGTAGTGCTTTCATTATTTATTTTAATAGAAAAATCATTGAAGGATAAAGGGCTTCCGTTGACATCACGTAAAGTGATGCATAGGTTTACGGCTGGATAAGGAAAATCATAGTTCCAAAACGAAAAGTGACTAACATTACCAATGTAAAAATTACCCTCTAAAGTCGCTTCACCTTCTTCAATCCAATAGCCTTTTTCATCGTCAAAATTCCATAATGGCATTATTGCAGGCGGATTTATAGTGTTATTTGCTAATGGGATTTTAATCTGCGCAGTACTATTATCAGCAAGCTGAAGCGATTCATCTCCAATTGAAAATAACTCGACCGCTACCATACCGTAAGTTTCTAGAGCTACTGGGTTTCCATTTAAATTTTGAGCATATAGCATTCCAGGCATCATCATTGTCATATCACTATCGTCAGGATTTAAATGCTTTAGAACAACCTTAACATCGCCATTATACTCAGCGCCGTTTGCTGTCTGAAAGTTACCATCAAAAGTAACAGAGGCACCATTTCCTAAATTGACTTCAGCTATTACACCAGATGAAATAGTTGCAGTAATATCTTCTTTCAATAACATGATTTCAACTTGATTTACTTCAGTAATTGACGGTACTAAACTCCTAGAACCGTCTATATAGCCAGCTTTTCTTGCAGTGATGTAAGCAAAGTTTTCAAAGGCATTAGCGTCTTTAATAGAAAAAACACCAAATGCATCTGTGGTTGTCGTTGTAGAACCAACTATGATTGATACACCTTCGAGAGGCATTTTGTCTTCATCAACAATTCTTCCAAAGAAGTCAGCAGTAACTTGCGAACCAAAATTTTCTTCAAAATTTACAGGAATAGGTGTTGGGTTTTCACCATTTGGTGTACTTAAATCTACAGGTTCGTTGACACAAGAAAAAAAGACAATTAAAAAACAACAAGAAATATACTTAGTAAAGGTTTTCATATTTGATTGATTGAATAATAGTTTGTAAATGTAAGAAAATCAGACGCAATTGTTAATTTACCAATGGTTTGAAGTATAAATATCTAGAACCTAAATTTAGGTTAACTTAGTATCATCTCTTTTGGCACACGCTTATTCATAATTTTAAACCAAAGTGGCGGCAACAAGGCAATGACCATGGAGGTTGGATATCCGTAAGGCATCTGTGGACTCTTGTCATGGCAGTCTAAAACTTGATATTTCTTTGAAGACTTGTAGTGGTGGTCGCTATGGCGAGTTAATTCGTACAAGACAATGCGCCCGATAACGTGGTTAGAGTTCCAAGAGTGTATTTCTCTAATACGCTCGTAACGTCCAGTTTTGGTTTTCATCCTCATTAAACCATAATGCTCAATATAATTAACGGTTTCAAGCAGAACAAAGCCAACAATACCAGAAAGAAGCGCAAACCATAATCCCGTGATTGAACACACAGCAAATACAAGAGTTAAATACCCTAATTGAAGAGTAAGGTACCAAAACATGTCATTATTTAAGGAGAAGAATGAGTCATTAATATTCTTCAATAATTTTTTCTGAATGCACCAAGCGCCAAAATATTGACGAATTGTTGAGGTTAGCCAGAAAGAATAAACAGACTGGTTATACCTTGCTGTTGCTGGGTCTTCTGGAGTTGCTGCATGCAAATGGTGGCCGTAATTATGTTCAATAAAAAAGTGCATGTAATATGATGGCAGAAGTAAAGCCTTGCCAATAAAACGTTCTTTTGTAGTTTGGCGGTGGCCAAGTTCGTGTGCTACGTTAATACCATTAACTCCCAAAACAATTCCTACAGAAAAAACAAGACCGACGAATTCATAAGTCTCTAGGCTTGTATTTAAAACGGTAAATAATCCGTAACCAAGAATTCCAAAAACGACGGGTAAGTTGAGGTATAACAACCAATCAAAAACCTTACGTGTTAATCTACTTTCGACCTCTTCTTCTGAAAAATTATCGGTGCTAACAGGAAAAATAAGTTCTAAAACAGGGATACAAACAAAGGCAAAAACAGGTGTAAACCAAGCCCAGTAGCCTTGCAAATTAACAGCCAAAAAGGCAGTTATAGGAATGAGGAATGCAGCTAAATATTTAAGGTCCTTCATCACAATAGGGGTTTTTAGTTCTGCTAAAGATGTTAATTAACATCGAAACGCCTTAAATTAACAGAAACTTATCAAATTTAAATAAATAGTAATAAAAATAAAATTGTAGTTTAGTAAGTTATTGAAGTGATTGTGAGCAATTTTAAAACCATACAAGCCAAAATACAGCAATTTATAAAGAAATTCTACACTAACGAATTGCTAAAAGGAGCTATTTTGTTTTTTGCCATTGGTGTGTTGTATTTTATGATTACCCTACTGGTTGAATACTTTTTATGGTTAAGTCCAACTTTAAGAACCGCACTGTTTTGGTTGTTTATCATGGTTGAAGCTACCTTGTTTACGAAGTTTATCATCATTCCACTTGCTAAGTTATTCAATATTAGAAAAGGCATAGATTTTGAAACCGCGTCAAAATTAATAGGCAATCACTTTCCTGAAGTTGATGATAAATTATTGAACGTCCTTCAGCTTAATCAAAGCGAACATCAGTCAGACTTATTATTGGCAAGTATTGAGCAAAAATCTGCAGAATTACAGCCAATTCCTTTTCAAACAGCGATAAATTTTAAATCGAGTCTCAAATACTTAAGATATGCCGCAATACCAGTGATAATTTTACTATTATCATTTGTTACTGGTAAAATCAATTGGTTTAGCGATGGTTACGAGCGAGTCGTTAATTACCAAACCGCTTATGAGCCACCAGCACCGTTTCAGTTTTTTGTGGTCAATGATAAGCTTCAGGCTATAGAAAACAATGACTTTACCTTAATTGTAAAAACGGTTGGTAATGTTATTCCGGACCAAGTTCAGATTGATTATAATGACCAAACCTATTTTCTACAGGAGAATGCTGCTGGAGAATTTCAGTATGTGTTTAGTCAACCAAAAGAAAATACCATCTTTACACTAAAAGCCAACGATGTATTATCTAAAAACTACGAGTTAAGCGTGGTCAATGTGCCAACATTGGTAGGTTTTGATATGGTTTTAGATTATCCAAGCCACACCAATAAAAAAGACGAAATATTAAAAAGTACAGGAAGTGCTACAATGCCCGAAGGCACAAAAGTAATCTGGAAAGTTAACACAAAATCCACGTCTCAAGTTAATATTTACGCCAAAGACACCCTAAATTTTGTACAGGGAGACACGGGGAGTTTTGAAGCTGCAAAACGGCTTTATAACAATTTTAGTTATAGCATAAATACTAGTAATGCAAACCTTGTAGATTATGAAAGCTTAGCCTTTTCCATAAATGTAGTTAAAGATGCTTACCCAGAGTTAGACATTAAGGTTGAAAAGGATTCTTTAGACCAACAAAGCCTATATTTTTACGGACAAGCCAGTGACGATTACGGATTACGAAAACTCCAATTGGTCTACTATCCTTTAGAAAAGGAGTCTGAAAAAAAAATAGAGCTAATAACTATATCAAAATCAAATTTTTCAGAGTTTGTTAGCGCATTCCCAGACCAATTGAATATTGAAGAAGGTGTGGCTTACGAGTTATATTTTGAAGTTTTTGATAATGATGCTTTACATAATTTCAAGACTATAAAAAGCACTGTGTTTAGTTACCGAAAACGAACAAAACAGGAAGAAGAAGCGAAGCAACTCAAGGAACAAAGCGAAACGATTAAAAACATAAGTAAAACGTTTGAAAAGCTTAAAGAACAAGACAAAAAGCTTGAAGAATTATCTAAAACCCAAAAAGAAAAGGAAGCATTAAGCTTCAATGATAAAAAGAAATTTGAAAACTTTCTCAAACGTCAGAAGCAACAAGAAGAGATGATGAAAAACTTCAATAAAAAACTTCAAGATAATTTAGAAGAGTTTCAAAAAGAAAAAGAAGATGGAAAGAAAGACGAATTTAAACAAGACCTAAAAGAGCGTCTAAAAGAAAATGAAGAGCAGCTAAAGAAAGACGAAAAACTTCTTGAAGAGCTCGAAAAAATGACAGAGAAGATAAACAAGGAAGAATTTAGTCAAAAGCTTGAAGAATTAGCTAAGCAAAACAAAAATAAAAAGCGGAGCATGCAGCAATTGTTAGAATTAACAAAGCGCTTCTACGTTACTAAAAAGCTAGAGAAAATACAGAAGCAACTCGAAGATATTTCAAAAAAACAAGAAGAGCTTTCTGAAAAGGACCTAAAAGAAAACACAAAAGAAGCCCAAGAAAAATTAAATAAAGAGTTTAAGGATATTCAAAAATCGATAGAAGATTTGATGAGTGAGAATCGCAAACTCAGAAAACCAGAAGATATAGAGCGAGACAAACTTACTGAAGAAAGTATAAAAGAAGATCAAAAAGAAGCCAAAGAAAACCTCAATAGCGATGAGCAAAATAAAGCTAAGGAAAAAGAATCGGTGGAGAAGAAAGAAGAACAAAAGCCAATGACGCCTCAGCAAATGCAAAAGGCAAAGAACAAGCAAAAGGCTGCTGCTAAAAAAATGAAGCAGATGTCTGAAATGATGAAGCAATCGATGATGTCTGGCGGTGGTGGCGGAGATAAAATGGAAGAAGATGCTGAGACGTTACGTCAAATATTAGACAATCTTATTTTGTTTTCCTTTGATCAAGAAGGTCTAATGAATCGATTTAATGAGATTGGCATTAATCACAATCAATATGGTAAATACATTGTAAAGCAAAGTAATCTAAAAGAGCATTTTCAACATGTAGACGACAGTCTTTTTGCTTTGTCTTTGAGAAACCCTAAGATCTCAGAAAAAATAAATGCTCAAATCACTGATGTGTATTTTAATATCGATAAAAGCTTAGGACAACTTACCGAAAATAGAATATATCAAGGTGTCTCATCACAACAATACACTATAACCGCGACAAATACACTTTCAGATATGTTAAGTAACATCCTTGATAATATGGAAATGTCTATGAACATGGAGCCCGGTCAAGGAGGCGAAGGAGAAATGCAACTTCAAGATATTATAATGAGTCAAGAAGAACTCAATAAAAAGATGGAGGAGGCTATGGAGAAACTTAAAGAAGGGGAAAAGCCAGGTAAAAAAGAAGGCGAAGAAGGAGAAAAAGGTGAAAAAGCAAAAAAGCCAGGACAAGAAGGAAAAGAAGGGGAGCTAGGAAATAAGGGTAAAGAAGGAGAGCAGGGAGAGAATGGTGGAGAAGGACAACAGGGTAACAATGGAAAAGAAAGCAAAGGGTCTGAAGGCAAAAACGGACAGAATGGCAAAAACGGTAAGGAAACAAACGATGAAGGAGATAATAAAAAAGAAGGTTATGGAGAAGGCGGAAATGAAGAGTTTAACAGAGAGCTTTATAAGATATATCAGCAACAGCAACGCTTAAGGCAAGCCCTGCAAGATAAAATTGGCAAAGAGGGTAGTCAAGGCAACGCAGGTGATTTAATAAAGCAGATGGAAGACGTGGAGCTAGATTTAATTAATAAAGGATTTACAAATCAAACACTCCAAAAAATGATGGATTTACAACACCAATTACTTAAATTGGAAAATGCTACTTTTACTCAAGGTGAAGATGAAAAACGTGAATCTAAAACGAATAGAAAAGAGTATAACACCAATTCAAAAAGTCAGATTATCAAAGCCAAAGACTATTTTAATACCCTAGAAATATTAAACAGACAAGCTTTACCTTTACGTTCTCAATTCAAAAAGAAACTCCAAGATTATTTTAAAAACTCCAATGATTAGTTTTAACTACGAGGTCGATTTTAAGCTCAATTCTGAAGATCAAACAGCCACTTGGATTTCCAACTTAATCGAAGAAGAAAATTACAAGGAAGGCGAGATTAATTACATCTTTTGTTCTGATGAATACCTTCATAAAATAAACGTTGAATTTCTCAATCACGATACGTTTACGGATATTATCAGTTTCGATTATTCTGGAGGAAAAGAGCTACACGGAGACATATACATATCCGTTGATAGGGTTAGAGATAACGCTAAAGATTATGAAGTAGATTTTTTAGATGAGCTATTAAGAGTTATGGCTCACGGCGTTTTACATTACTGTGGTTATAAAGACAAGTCCGATCGCGACGCTACAATCATGCGCTCAAAAGAAGACTACTACCTAAGCCATCGGTTATAATTATCACATTTTCAGCGTATATTTGCAAACTTAAAAAATTTAAACCTAAAAATGTTCCACGTGGAACACTAACAGATATAGTATATGTTTAATGCTGTTTATGATGTTATAGTTGTTGGCGCTGGTCATGCGGGTAGTGAAGCTGCTGCTGCTGCTGCCAATATGGGAAGCCAAACATTATTGATTACAATGAATCTTCAGAACATTGCACAGATGTCTTGCAATCCAGCTATGGGTGGAATTGCAAAAGGGCAAATCGTAAGAGAAATTGATGCGCTAGGAGGATATAGCGGAATTGTTTCTGATACTTCTGCAATTCAGTTTAAGATGCTAAACAAATCTAAAGGTCCCGCTATGTGGAGCCCACGAGTGCAAAGTGACCGTATGCGTTTTGCAGAAGATTGGCGTTTGCTTTTAGAGAAGACCAAGAATTTAGATTTTTATCAAGAAATGGTGTCTAGCCTTATAGTTGAAAAAGGCAAAGTAGTAGGTGTAAAAACATCTCTAGGAATTGAAATAAAAGCGAAGACGGTTGTTTTAACCAACGGTACTTTTTTAAATGGTTTAATACATATAGGCGAAAAGAATTTTGGTGGTGGTAGAGCAGGTGAAAGAGCCGCTACGGGAATTACGGAACAACTTGTTGATTTAGGCTTTGACTCTGGAAGAATGAAGACCGGGACGCCGCCAAGAGTTGATGGACGGTCTTTAGATTTTTCTAAAATGATTGAACAGCCTGGCGACAGTAATCCTGATAAATTTTCATATTTAGACACTACGACGCCGCTTCAAAATCAACGTTCTTGCCACATGACACATACAAGTCAAGAGGTTCATGATTTACTTCGTGAAGGTTTTGACAGGTCGCCAATGTTTAATGGAAGAATCAAGAGTGTTGGCCCGCGATATTGCCCATCTATAGAAGATAAGATTAACCGTTTTGCTGATAAGGACAGACACCAATTATTTGTAGAACCTGAAGGCTGGAATACCGTTGAAGTCTATGTTAATGGATTCTCAACGTCTCTTCCAGAAGATGTGCAATTTAAAGCCTTACGTTCTGTTGCTGGTTTTGAGAATGTAAAATTTTTCAGACCAGGCTACGCTATAGAATACGACTATTTTCCGCCGACGCAATTAAAGCACACTTTAGAAACTAAGCTAATCAACGGACTGTTCTTTGCAGGTCAAATTAACGGCACAACAGGTTATGAAGAAGCGGCTTCTCAGGGCTTGATGGCAGGTATTAACGCTAGTCTTCAGGTGCAAGAACAAGAAGAATTTACCTTAAGGAGAGATGAAGCGTATATAGGTGTTTTAATAGACGACTTAATTACAAAGGGAACAGAAGAGCCTTACCGCATGTTTACATCAAGAGCCGAATATAGAACTTTACTTAGACAGGATAATGCAGATTTTAGGTTAACGCCAAAAGGACATGAGCTCGGCTTAGCTTCCGAAAAACGTCTTAAGCGCATGGAAGAGAAGCAATCTAAGTCAGATAATTTTGTTCAGTTTTTTAAAGATACAAGTGTAAAGCCAGACGAAATTAACCCTGTTTTAGAAGAGAAGAATTCCGCAAAAGTGAAGCAACAAGATAAAATGTTTAAGCTCTTTGCTAGGCCAAATATTACAATTGATGACATGCGAAAAGTAGAATCTGTAAACAGATATGTTTTAGAAAATAATCTAGGCACAGAAGTATTGGAGCAGGCAGAAATACAAGTTAAATATGCGGGGTATATCGAAAAGGAAAAGAACAACGCAGATAAGCTTCAGCGTTTAGAAAATGTGAAGATTCCTCCTAATTTCGATTATTCAAAACTACAATCCATGAGTTTAGAGGCGCGAGGAAAATTAAATGAAATACAACCTGTAACGGTTTCTCAGGCTTCAAGGATTAGTGGTGTTTCACCAGCAGACATTTCAGTTTTATTGGTTTACATGGGAAGATAGATTATTGATGTTCCACGTGGAACAACTAAATTCAAAATGAATAATTTTATCAAAACATCCCTTTGGCCAATTGCAACCCTTTGGGTTTCCTTTTTAGCTATCTATGGGTTCTTACAGGTTGAAAAACGATTTACTGTTAACAGTTTTTTGTTTGCTTTTGACCTACATTTTGTTCTCATGTTTTGGTATGCTATTACATTGCCTTGGTTAAAATTGAAATATGACAGTAGCTATTATAATATAAAACCTTACGAGAATAATGGAAAGGTTTACACTTACTTTGGCGTGAATGTTTTTAGATGGTTTCTAAGATTTATGGGTTGGAATCGTATTAGTGATAAATCTAATGGAAGGGTTTTAAAAAACATTGAAAGATTAAAAAAAAGAGAAAAGCATACACGAGAAGCAGAGTTCGCCAACGCACTTTTATTTGTTCATTTTTTAGGAATTGCTTTTTGTTTTATGACTAGCCATAATATGTTTTGGTTATTAATTCTAAATACTATTTTACATTTAGTTCCAGTTTTTATTCAACGCGACAACAGCCCCAGATTTTTAAAATTAATATCTAGATTTGAAGCAACTCAAAACCATGGTTAAACCTCAAACATTTATTACCTTAAAAGATTACTCCGTTTCAGGAGAAGAATTTGATTTGGTTTACAATCAATACAATGATATCCTCGAAACTTTTCCGCAACCAGATTCAGAGAAGTTACAAGAATATTACAAAAGTGAAGACTACATTTCTCATACAGATACCAAAAGAAATCTTTTGGAGCAAGTCTATCATTTAATTAGAAAGATTGCTTTAAAACGCAAACTAAACTTGATAAATTCTTTTTTATCTAATAAAAGAAACCTACTTGATGTAGGGTGTGGAACAGGCGATTTTTTAAAGATTGCAAAAGAAAATAATTGGAATGTTTCAGGAATAGAGCCAAACGCTGATGCTCGTAAAACTGCAAATACAAAAACTAATAATTCAGTTTTTGATACCTCAAAACTATTAGAATTTGAACCCAATAGTTTTGATGTTATAACGCTTTGGCATGTTTTAGAACACCTGCCTAATTTAGAGGAGCATATTGAAATTTTTAATCGTTTATTAAAACCAAAAGGACATTTAGTTATCGCTGTACCTAATTATAAAAGTTACGACGCAAAGTATTATAAATCGTCTTGGGCAGCTTATGATGTACCGAGACATTTGTGGCACTTCTCTCAAGATGGAATTAAAAATTTGGTTGAAACTTTTAGTTTTGATTTTCAAAAAACACTACCAATGATTTTTGATTCGTTTTATGTCAGTTTACTTTCAGAAAAATACAAGCGTGGTTTTATGAATCCGATTAAGGCATTTTGGATTGGATTGAGTTCTAATTTTAAAGCAAAGCGTTCAGGAGAGTATTCCTCTCTGATTTATATCTTTAAAAAGCACCAAAACGCAAAATAAAGCGTTTTAAGAGCGTCATTTTTATATAAAGATACCATGGAAAGGTAATTTTTTATCGTTAATTTAAAGCAAACAATAACGGTTCATTTTCAATTAACAAAAATTATATTAAAAATTGTTATGATAAATAATATCAATACTAAATAAAAAGTGAAATATACTCCTTAACTTTTATACATTTGCCAAAATTTAATTTCAAAATAATTATGAAAAACATATTTAGAGTACTAGCTATTGTTGTGTTATTTTCTTCTTGCCAACAACAACAGAAAATAAGTTTTATAGATAACGGAGAGGTTATTGATAAATACGAAATGAAAATGGATATTGAAGAACGTTACAAAGTACGTAACGAAGCATTCACTAAAAGAATGGATAGTATTAACAGAGATTTTCAGGTTGAGGTCAAAGCTTTTCAGTTAGCTTCTAACAAAATGTCTCAAAAGAAAGCCCAAGAAAAGTATAACGAACTTGGACAGAGAAACCAGCAGCTCACGCAACAATTTCAACAAGACCAACAAGTCCTTCAACAAGGTTTTAATAAAGAAATTGACTCTGTAGTTAGTAAGGTTAAGGCTTTTGTTACAGATTACGGCAAGAAAAACGGCTATGCATTTATCTTAGGGAAAAACGAAGCTGGTAGTGTTATGTATGGACAAGAATCAAGTGATCTTACAAAAATTGTTATTGAAGCTCTTAATGCTGAGTATAACGCAGAAGAAGAAGAAGCGACAGAAGAAAAATAAGAAATAAAACATAAACATTTAAAAGTCAAGCCTTTGCTTGGCTTTTTTTATGCAATAACCTCGTCAATTTAATAGATAAATCGGTCAGGATTATTTTAGAATTTCCGTTGCGTTCAATATGATAAATAGCATTTTGCAATTCTTCTGTAATCTCCATGATATTACTATCGTGAACAAAAGGTGCGAATTTTTCTAGTTTAAAGCTTTCGGATTTTGGTTCTAGATACACCAATTCATTAGCTTTATAATTGAGGAGCATGGCTTGTCTAAAATAGTTAATACAGAAATGTAAAAATTGTTTTTGAGTTTCCCGCCCTGTTTTGGCAATACCCTCAGACCATGCAATAAGTTCTCTAATAACAGATTTATTACCTTTAGCTTTAAACGCAGAGCGTACCCAAGCGATAAACCATTTTTCGAACTCAATGTCCTCACTATCGTGATAGATAAGATCACAAGCTTTATTAAAATTTCCATTAGATTGTTGGGCTATCTTATCGGCAACACCTTGTTCAATATTATATTTTTTTACCAAAGCTTCAGCAATTATAACCTCTGGTAATCTTGGAAAACCTAAGACTTGGCAACGGGAACGAATGGTACCAATAATTTGTTCTTCATCTTCAGCAATTAGTATAAATATGGTCTTTTCTGGTGGCTCTTCAATAAGCTTCAGAAGCTTGTTTGATGCAGCAGTATTCATCTTTTCTGCCATCCAAATTAGCATGACTTTATAACCACCTTCGTAAGCTTTTAAACTCAAGGACTTTACAATATCTTGAGCTTCGTCAACACCAATTTGGCCTTGTTTATTATCTACGCCAAGCATTTTGTACCAGTCAAATAAATTACCATAAGGTTGTTGTGCAATCAACTGCCGCCATTCTTCTAAAAAATGTTTAGAAACCGGATGACGTTTTATCTTATCATTCGTAGTTACAGGAAAGGCAAAATGCAAATCAGGATGCGATAAGTTTTTAAACTTTAAGTTGCAAGCTTGATTTCCATCTGTATTTTCAGAGTTTATATTCTTACACAATACATATTGAGCATAAGCAATTGCCATTGGTAAAGTGCCCGAACCTTCTGGGCCAACAAATAACTGCGCGTGCGGAATACGACCTGCATCTGCGCTCTTGGTTAAGTGCGATTTTATATGACTTTGTCCTAAGATTTCTGAAAATTGCATATAAGCAAATCTATGCAATATTTTATCGTTTCAAAACTTTACTTTTTAGAGATTTCAGTATTGTATTTCTTTTTCAAAAATGCACACATTTAGTGTTTGTAAGACATATATTATGGACTTATATTTGTGAGACATAAATATTTAAGATGAAAACAATAAACGACTTCAATTTTAAAGATAAACAAGCCCTAATCCGTGTAGATTTTAATGTGCCTTTGGATAAAAATTTCCAAGTAACTGATGCAACGCGAATCCAATCTGCTAAACCAACTATAATCAAAATATTAGAAAATGGCGGTAGTTGTGTTTTGATGTCTCATTTGGGGCGTCCAAAAGGTATTCAGGATGAATTTTCTTTACGTCATATCGTAAGTTCGGTTGAGGATATTATTGGTGTTGAAGTTAAAGTTGCTAATGATTGTATTGGTGATGAGGTTGAAGAGCTAGCAAGCAGTTTAGAGCCAGGAGAAATCTTATTGCTTGAGAATTTACGTTTTCATGATGAAGAAAAAGCAGGAGATAAAGCTTTTGCAGAAAAGCTTTCAAAACTAGGAGATATTTATGTTAACGATGCCTTTGGCACAGCACATCGCGCTCACGCCTCAACGACTGTAGTCGCAGAGTTTTTCCCTGAAAACAAATGTTTTGGAAATCTGTTGGCTCAAGAAATAGAAAGTATTGATAAAGTCTTGAAAACTGGAGAAAAACCTGTACTTGCTGTACTTGGTGGTGCAAAAGTCTCTTCAAAAATTACCATTATAGAAAATATTCTTGATAAAGTAGACCATCTGATTATAGGCGGAGGAATGACCTTTACCTTTATTAAAGCCCAAGGCGGAAGTATAGGAGACTCTATTTGTGAGGACGATAAAATGAAATTGGCACTAGAAATACTAAAGCAAGCCGAGGCTAAAAATGTAAAAATACACTTGCCTGTAGATGTGTTGGCTGCTAATGCATTTAGTAACGATGCAGAAACACAAGTTGTGGATGTTACAATGATACCAGACGGTTGGCAAGGTCTAGATGCAGGACCAAAATCTAAAGCAAACTTTCACGATGTGGTGATGCAGTGCAAAACCATTTTATGGAATGGGCCTTTAGGTGTTTTTGAAATGGAAACCTTTGCCAAAGGAACCATTGAGTTAGGAAACTCTATTGCAGAAGCTACTAAAAATGGTGCGTTTTCACTTGTTGGAGGTGGTGACTCTGTAGCAGCAGTAAAGCAATTTGGTTTTGAAAATAAAGTAAGCTATGTCAGTACAGGCGGTGGAGCAATGTTGGAAAGTTTAGAAGGAAAAACATTGCCCGGGATTGCAGCTATTTTAGAATAGATTTCTATTATTTTTCGAATTAAAACACGATTTTAACGCTGCTTTTCGTTAGCATTGTTACAATTATAGATTTATGCGTTTTAAAAATCATCTTTTATTTACTTTAGTTGTGCTTTTTAGCGCTTGTCTTTTTGCTCAGGATTCTATTTCTAAAATAAATAAAAAACGTGTCACCGAAAAAGATTTTAAAAAAGCAAAAACAGACGTTGTTGATACCATTATTGAGGGGCAGACGTATTATAAGCCAACCAGACCCACTACAGTTGATGGACAAACAGGAAACGATAAAAAAATCACTGCTGTTGTAGATTCGACTAAAATAGACTCACTTTTAGATAATGAAATGGCAGCCAAGCTAGATAAAAAGTGGCTCGAAGAATTGTACAGTAATTCGTTATTTGATACGATTTACAAATCTGTACAAGAGCTGGACTACAAACCCGTAGACTATCCAGAATTATCCACCGACACTTTAAAAGCAAGGTTAGAACGCTTAAATGCCAGAACGCCTTTTAATGTGGAATATAATCCATCTTTAGAAAGTGTTATAAAGCGTTATTTAAAAAACAGGAGGACTTCTATGGAACGCCTTATGGGCTTAAGTCATTTTTACTTCCCCATGTTTGAAGAAGCCTTAGACAAAGAAGATATTCCGCTTGAGGTCAAATATCTCGCTATCGTAGAGTCTGCCTTAAAGCCAAGAGCACGTTCACGAGTTGGTGCAACGGGTTTATGGCAATTTATGTTTGGTACAGGAAAGGAGTATGGGCTTAATGTAAGTAGTTATGTCGACGAACGTCGCGATCCTATAAAATCCACCGATGCCGCAGCAAAGTACTTAGCCAGATTGTATAAGATTTTTGGCGATTGGGATTTGGCATTAGCATCTTATAATTCGGGACCAGGAAATGTGTCCAAAGCCATTCGTCGTTCTGGAGGTTACACTAATTATTGGAACATACGACAAAACCTCCCACGTGAAACAGCAGGATACTTACCAGCTTTTTTAGCTACCATGTATATTTTTGAATATGCCCACGAACACGGTTTTAAGCCAGAGCGCCCAAAACATCAGTATATAGAGACCGATACTATTCGTGTAAAACAGATGATTACTTTAGACCAAGTCGCTGAAGTTACAGATGTAAATATTGAAGAATTACAGTACTTAAATCCATCCTATAAGTTAGACATTATTCCTCTTGTTGAAGGTAAAAATTATACATTGCGTTTGCCCCGATATGCAATTGGAAGTTTTGTGGCTAATGAAGATAAAATATATGCCTTTGCTAAAGCCGAGTTTGATAAACGCGAAAAACCCTTGCCTCAATTTTTTGAAAATGACACAAAAGTAAGGTATCGGGTACGTAGCGGTGATTATTTAGGTAAAATTGCTCGTAAATATGGCGTACGTGTAAGCAGCATAAAACGCTGGAATGGTCTACGGAGTCATAATCTCAAAATCGGACAACGACTCACTATTTATCCAAGGAATCCAACCGCAATGCCTTCTTCTAGCTCAAAATCATCGACTAAAAAAGCGGTGAGTACTGCTGGAAAAAAGACTTATAAAGTGAAGTCTGGAGATTCTCTTTGGAGTATTGCTCAAAAATTTTCTGGTGTTTCTCTTCAGAATTTAAAAGATTGGAACGATATTAGGAGTAATAAACTAAAAATTGGAATGACTCTTGTGGTGTCCCAATAAACCAATTCAAAATTTAAGAAAAATGAAAAGATTACTATCCTTTTTTTGTTTGCTATTAATACTTAGTTGTAATGACAAAAAAGATAACGTCCGTTATCTGACGGAATCTTCAGGAAATATTAATTCTATTTCTGTAGTTGTTGATAATATCCTTTGGGAAGATAAGGTTGGTGAAGCTGTTAGGCGCACATTGGCAGCTCCAGCTAAAGGCTTACCACAGGACGAGCCAATGTTTTCGTTAAAACAAATACCAACACCTGTTTTTAGTGGGTTTGCAACAAAAAGCAGAATTATTTTAAAGCTTGAAAAAACGGATAGCACAGGTATTGTTGTCAAAGAAAACGTGTATGCCAAGCCGCAAACTGTTGTTGTGGTAAAGGGAAAAACTGATCAAGATATTGTAGATCAAATAACTGAGAATTCTGCAAAAATTATTGATGCTTTTACCAAGCGTGAGGTATTTGAAAAACTGAGACGCATTAATAAGTCCTTACTTAAAGATGAAGCTATGGAAAACGCTTTAGGCTTTACGATAGATATTCCTTCAGCATATAGAATTGCCAAAAGTGAAGACGATTTTTACTGGGTAAGAAAAAGTTTAACCAACAGCATGACGATGGACTTGGTGTTCTATAGCTATCCTTTAGATTCTATACGAAAAAATGACAGCACAGTTATTGATATTGTTAACATGCGTGATAAAATGCTTGCCGAAGGGATACCCGGAGAAGAAGACATTATCATGAAAACAGAAGATGCTTACTCACCATCAATCTATGAAGCGATTATAGACAATAAAAAAGCTTTTGAAACTCGCGGCGTTTGGGAGGTCGAAGGCGCATATATGGCAGGGCCTTTTGTAAATTATGCCATTGAAGACAAGGTTAACAATAGGTATTTAGTAGCAGAAGGTTACGTTTACGCGCCATCTTTGGATAAGCGAGAGTATGTTTTTGAGCTTGAGGCGATTATAAAATCGATTAAGATTAAATAATTTATAACTTATCTAAAAACAATAAAACAAAAAAGCCAACTTATTGAGTTGGCTTTTTTGTTTTATATCAAAAGAAATTTTATTCTTTTTCTTCTTTAGAATTGTCTTTACTTGCGTCTTTAAATTCTTTTATACCACTACCCAAGCCTTTCATTAATTCAGGAATTTTCTTTCCACCAAACAATAGAATAATGGCTAATCCAATAATAACCCATTGCCAAGGACCTACAACTAAAGGAATAATATTTAAAATCATAATAATTAAATTAGACTACAAAGTTAGTAATTAAACTTTAATTACAACGTTATTGCTATAATTTTAGGATTTAATAACAGTCTCTTATACCTCGTTTTTATTTACTTTTGTTTAACCTATGACCCAAAAAGAAAAAAAGAAAAAACAATTTAAAAAAAAGTTACTTCACAAATACCGTTTAGTCGTATTAAACGAAGATACCTTTGAGGAGCGTTATGCTATTAAACTAAATCGCCTTAATGTGTTTGTTTTACTAGCATTATCAGGAATTGTCTTGGTCAGTTTTACTACGATTTTAATCGCTTACACGCCATTACGAGAGTACATACCAGGGTATTCTTCAACGTCACTAAAGAAAAAAGCAACGGAGCTGACCTATAAAGCTGATTCTTTGCAGCAACAGTTATTATTTAATCACCGCTACTATGCTTCAATAAAAAAGGTACTTACAGGAGATATAACCAGCGCAGAATTTAATAAAGACTCAATCATAGCAGCTGCAAAAGCAGAAGATATAGAAACTGTTTTTCCGAATAAAGAAGACTCTCTGCTTAGAGCAAAAGCGGATAAAGAGGATAAATACAACTTATTTGACTCGGAGACCAATAGTTCAAATTTTGTACTATTTCCACCAGTAAACGGAACAATTTCAGAAGGTTATAATATTGAAGAAAAGCATTTTGCAGTCGATGTTGTAATTCCTGAAACTACACCCGTAAAAGCAACTGCAGACGGTATCGTTATTTTTGCAGAGTGGACTGTTTCAACAGGTTATGTTATAATTTTAGAACATAACAATGAGCTAATTTCTGTATATAAGCACAATGGCTCCGTAACAAAAGCGCAGGGCGATTTGGTAAAAGCAGGTGAAGTGATTGCTCTATCAGGAAATACAGGCGAGTTAAGTACTGGACCTCATTTGCACTTTGAGCTTTGGAGTAAAGGCTATCCAATTAACCCTACAAACTTTATTGATTTTCAATAATGGCATCTTTAAAATCAATTTTAGCAAAACCATTTGCCAGCTTTGTAGCATGGCAAATAAAAAAGTGGGCTTCAAACCCTGTTGAGACCCAAGAAAAAGTATTTCAGAAACTCATCGTAGATGCCGCAGGAACAACCTTTGGAAAAGACCATGATTTTATAAGTATTAATACTCATGAAGATTTTATAAAACGAGTTCCTGTAAGAGATTACGAAGCCTTAAAGCCCTACGTTGATAGAGTTGTTGAAGGCAAAGAAAATGTACTTTGGAAAGGCAAGCCTATCTATTTTGCAAAAACATCAGGAACAACCTCTGGTGCAAAATATATCCCGATTACAAGTGAGAGTATGCCAAGTCATGTTGAAGCGGCTAGGAATGCAATTTTAATGTATATCAATGAAACAGGAAAAACGAGGTTTGTAGATGGTAAGATGATATTTCTTCAAGGCAGTCCTATTTTAAAGGAGCAGAAAGGCATTCAACTTGGTCGACTTTCGGGAATTGTAGCGCATTACGTGCCAAAATATTTACAAAAAAACAGATTGCCAAGCTGGGAAACTAATTGTATTGAAGATTGGGAAACTAAAGTTGATGCTATTGTCCAAGAAACCTTACCTGAAAATATGACAATAATTTCTGGTATTCCCTCATGGGTGCAAATGTATTTTGAAAAGCTTATTGAAAAGACAGATAAAAAAGTCGGAGATATTTTCAAAAACTTCAATCTCTTCATTTTTGGAGGCGTCAATTACGAACCTTACCGTGCAAAGTTTGAAAATCTTATAGGCAGAAAAGTCGATAGTATCGAGTTGTATCCAGCTAGTGAAGGGTTTTTTGCTTTTCAAGACAAACAGAATGAAAAAGGTATGCTATTACAGCTGAACTCTGGTATTTTTTACGAATTTATTGAGGCTGAACATTTTTTTGAAGACAACCCCATACGTATTACCATTAAGGATATAAAAGTTGGAATCAACTATGTTATGATTATCTCATCAAACGCAGGACTTTGGGCTTACAATATTGGTGACACGGTTCAATTTACGAGTACAGAACCGTATCGCGTTATTGTTTCTGGACGCATTAAACATTTTATTTCTGCTTTTGGAGAGCATGTTATAGGAAAAGAAGTAGAGCAGGCCATGAACGAGGCGCTATCTCAAACAGGTGCGTCTATAAACGAATTTACAGTAGCACCACAAATCAATCCAGAAGAAGGCTTGCCTTACCACGAATGGTTAGTTGAATTTGGGACTGAACCACCAAGTATAGAAGTTTTTACTGAGATTATTGACAAATCCCTTCAAAATCAAAACAGCTATTACAAAGACTTAATCGTTGGGAATATTCTTCAGCCTTTAAAAATTTCAATAATTAAAACAGAAGGATTTAAAAATTACATGAAATCTATTGGCAAATTAGGAGGGCAAAATAAAATCCCAAGATTAGGGAACGACCGCAAAATTGCCGATGTTTTACATGAAGGGAAATTCGTGAAATAGTTTATATTTGCAGGCTAGATCCGAGTATGAATAACACAAAAAACACACATAAAAGAACAAGAGCGCAACAAAGTTCTAACGCTATTGAGCGTATGTACATAACCATGCGTCATCTGTTTAACCGTGGCTTTTATAAGCCTATGGGTGTTTCTGGTGAAACACTTCGTGAAGCTTTATTGCTTTTAAGACCAGAAATTTATGGGTCTATTGCTGATGAAAAAGCAGAACTAGAAGGGCTTTTATATGTTATTGACAGACTCCCTCAAGGTATTGAAGAGTGTACATTTATCAATTTAACTAGTGATGAGGGTTATGGAGACTCGCATTTTAAAGCGATAATTCCACCAAAACGAAGACGAAATTGCTACCGCATTGACGAGGAGCAAATGAATATAGAAATTACACGTGGACGTTCAGAAATCTATGATATTTTAACACACCTTACATTCTTATTCGTAGAATCTCATAAAATAAGTAAACGCGTATTAATTGAAGATAAAGGCACAACAATCCGCGACTGGGCAAAGTTAGAGGCTGCAGTTACTAAGAATAAAAAGTTAACCCCAAAAGAACGCGAAATTGCAATTACTCATACAGCGAATATTTTAGGAAGAACGTTTAATGAAATAGTGCAGACTTATGGAGATTTTGCAACAGGAAACCAGCCCGAGCGCTTTTTAAGTATAGTGTATTGGTTAGGTAAATTAGCTATTGAAGAAACTGTAAATAATAACAAAAGAACAGTAACATTTAGCCCTGTTCTTAGAGAGCGTCTTGGACATCATATTCATGGCGAAATTTGGGCAGATAATATTAAGTCTGTCCTAAAAAAGAATAATTTATTAGCAAGACCTATCCATGTAATCAGCGCTAATATGCATAGTGTCATGAATTCTTTATTTGCCGAGATGGCGATAAAAACACCTAAAGTAAAGAAAGATATCTTTGATATTTACGAAGATTTAAGTCAATCCCAGAACGCTGAGATGCAAAAAAAGGTAGAGACGACAGCGTTTAAAAATGGAATGCTTTATATTAAAGATACTTCTGGAACAAATATAAATGTACAGATTTTTGATACAGATAAAATAGATTTCAGTAAAACGAGTTTAGAATATAACGTTGATAAAGTAGAAGAAAAAGCTGTAATTATAGTCATGGACTACGCTTTTGGTGAGCAAGCTTATGAAACCATGGACGAGCTATTAAAGCCAGTTTCTGTAAAAGGAGAAAAAGTGCATTTAGATGTAAAGTCTATATCCATAATGGGCAAAGCAGGTATTTTACAAGGCGGTAAAGGTGACGTCATGATTCCTTCGGCTCATATTTTTGAGGGCACAGCAGACAATTATCCATTTAAAAATGAATTAAGTAAAACAGATATGGTAGATTGTGGGGTTGCTGTTTATGAAGGTGCCATGATTACCGTTTTGGGCACATCATTACAAAATAAAGAAATATTAAAATTCTTTAAAAAATCGACATGGAATGTTATTGGGCTAGAAATGGAAGGCGCACATTACCAAAAGGCCATACAAGCGGCGGCCAAAGTAAGAGGAAGTATTAATGAAGATGTAAAAGTGCGTTATGCGTATTACGCAAGCGATAATCCTCTTGAAACAGGAAGTACCTTAGCCTCAGGCGGTTTAGGAACAACTGGTGTAAAGCCGACATATGTGATAACAAAAAAAATAGTAGAACAAATTTTTAATCCATAGGTTATGAGCAAAAATTTAAAACACACACCGCAAAACGAAGAAGTAGATTTAGGGCAATTATTTAAAATGATTGGGAACTTGTTTCAGCGGTTTTTCAATTTTATAAAATCAATATTTACAGCCATAGGCTTGATATTTGTTTATTTTTTAAAGGATATATTTTCTAATATTAAAATTATAAGTATTGTTGCAATAGTTGCCCTTGTATTAGGATATGTCTTGGACAAGCGTAAGGACAAAGTCTATTTTGCTGAGATGTTTGTAAAACCATATTTTGATTCAAAGTACGAGTTAATTAATAATGTAGATTATTATAACTCGCTTATTAAGCTCGAAGACCTTGAGGAATTAAGCTCTCAATTTAATGTCACCCAAGCAGAAGCAGAATCTATTTTAAGTTTTGATATAGAAATAGGACCAGAATCCAAAAATGAGCAAATACAAGATTTTGATGCCTTTTTAAAGCCTTTAGACAGTGTTACAAAAGGAAAAATTGAATTTGAAGATTATATAGAAGATAGAAATATTTACAATGCAGGAATTTATTTATTAAAAGCACGTTCTAAAGATTACAAGATATTCAAAAAACTAGAAGAAGGATTAAAAACATCTTTACAGAATAAGTATTCTGAAATTAAAAAGAGAAAGCGCGATAGTGTTCTTTTATTAGAAGAAGAAAATTTAAAAAGTTCGCTTCTAGAAACACAAAAACTAAAAGCTACTTATCTGGACGTTTTACAAAAAGAAGCTGATAAAAATAATATATCTACTAGGTTTGAAAACACTTTTGGATTACAAATTGAAAAAACAGATACCAAAGAAGATGTGCTTTTAAATCAAGAATTAAAAATACTCAATCAATTAAGTGATATTAGAAAAGAGTTGGTTACTGACGATCAGTTATTTGATATTATTGCGGCTTTCAAAGAAAAAGGACTTTTGGAAAATATTTGGTATAAGAAATTTAAAATAATACTCCCGCTTTTAGGGCTATTGCTCTTAGGACTATTTTTTAATGGTCTAAAATTTTATAAATACATAATGCGATACCAAAAGTAATGAGTAAAAATAACGAAAACAAAACAAATATAAATACCAACGAAGAAGTAGATTTAGGACAATTGTTTAAAATGATTGCTCGTGTGTTTCAGCGCTTTTTCAATTTTATAGCTTCAATTTTTACAAGTTTTTTTAGTATTTTAATCTTAATAGTTGCCCATTTTTATAAGCGCGCAAAATTTTATGCTGTAGCCCTTGTATTAGGTTTTGTTATGGGCCTTTTTTTAGATAAATCTTCAGCAAAGATTTATGGTGCTAACATGTATATACAGACAAATTTTAGTTCTGGCTATCAAGTTTATGAAAATGTAAATAATTTAAACCAACTGGCCTCAACCTTAAAAGATTCTTTACAACTAGCAGAATTATTAGGTATTTCAGTTTCAGAGGCTGCAAAACTAGAAGGGTTTTCTATAGCGCCAGATATCAATCCAATTACCACAGCATTAATGTTTTCTGAGTACAAGCAAAATTTAGATTCTATATCTAGACTTGATGCAAATTATGAAGATTATATCGACTCGGCAAGAGGCTTTGATTTTAATACACATCAACTGACCATTTTCACTTCAAGTCAAAATATACCTCAAAATATTAATCAAAAACTACCAATTGCATTAGCAGACAATGACTACTTAAAGCGTGTTTTAGAAGCTAATCAAGGCAATCTTATTAGTGAAGATGCGGTTTTATTAGAACAGAAAACAGAAATAAACACTTTAGTTAATAAATATTTAGAAATAAGAATAAAAGAATCAAATAAAGAATCTACTCCTGGAGCAGGAACAAACCTTTTTATGGCAGATGCTCAAAAAAACAACCTAATTGTAAACGAAGCCAATTTAATCAAACAAAAATTAGGACTTGAAGAGCAACGAAGAGCTTTAAAAATGAAAAAAGCAACTCAAAAAAATATTGTATCTGTACTATCAAAATTCCCAGCAAGATCGTATTCGATGGATACTTGGTATAAGAAAGCCGTTTTTTGGATTCCAGTATTATTTTTCTTTTTATCGGGATTAGTTTTTGTATTTTTAAGGATAGGCAAGTATCTTAAAAAAGAAGGTGCTATATAATAAATACAGGTATTGAAACTTTTAGTTACAGGAGGATTAGGGTTTGTAGGGTCTAACTTTATAGGACACCTATTAAAGAGATACCCTAATTATAGTATAGTAAATTTAGACAAGCTTACCTATGCAGGGGCGCTTTCTAATTTAGAAACATTAACAAACAACGCAAACTATAGTTTTATTAAAGGCGATATATGCGATAAAAAGCTCGTAAATAGTCTATTTGAAACACATGATTTTTGTGGTGTCATTCATTTTGCGGCGGAGTCTCATGTCGACAATTCAATAAACAACCCTAGCGCTTTTATAGACACCAATATTACGGGTACGTTTAATCTTATAGATGCTGCAAAACACCATTGGATAAAAGCCCCTTTTCAATTCAAAAAAGGAAAGCAGAACAACAGGTTTCATCATATTTCTACAGATGAGGTTTATGGGTCTTTGGGAGAAAAAGGGCTGTTTTCAGAAACCACGCCCTATGCGCCTAACAGCCCCTATAGTGCATCAAAAGCAGCCTCGGATTTTATTGTACGCAGTTATTTTCATACTTACGGGATAAATGTCGTAACCACCAATTGCAGCAATAACTACGGCCCAAAACAACACGATGAAAAATTAATCCCAACCATTATTAGAAAAGCATTAAAAGGAGAAGAAATACCTATTTATGGAGACGGAAAAAACATTCGCGATTGGCTTTACGTTTTAGACCATTGCAAGGGTATTGACTTAGCTTTTCACAAGGGTAAGTCTGGAGAAACGTATAATATAGGCGGTAAAAATGAACGAGATAATTTATACATAGCCAATAAAATTTGTAGTATCTTAGATAGATTAAGGCCAAAAGATGAATCCTACAAAAATCAAATTACGTTTGTTAAAGATAGGTCAGGACATGATTTTAGATATGCTATCGATGCTTCTAAAATTGAAAATGAATTAGGCTGGCAGGCTGAAGAGAATTTTGAAACCGGGATTGAGAAGACAATTACATGGTTTTTGAAAAAATATAAACCGTAAATGAAAGGCATAATTCTAGCAGGAGGTTCTGGAACACGTTTGTACCCGCTTACATTAGCGGTAAGTAAACAATTGATGCCTATTTACGACAAACCAATGATTTACTACCCGCTGTCTACCTTAATGCGGTCGGGTATTAGAGAGATATTAATTATTTCCACACCACAAGATTTGCCACTTTTCGAAAAACTTCTAGGAGATGGAAGTTCGTTAGGATGTAAATTTCAATATGCAGTTCAAGATGCACCAAACGGTTTGGCAGAAGCCTTTATAATAGGAGAAAAATTTATAGGAAATGATAAGGTGGCTCTAATACTTGGAGATAATATTTTTTATGGCACAGGTTTAGCTAATTTATTGCAACAGAACAATAATCCTGATGGTGGTATTGTATACGCCTACCATGTCAACGACCCAAAAAGGTACGGCGTTGTTGAGTTTGATGATGATTTTAAAGCAATATCTATTGAGGAAAAACCTAAAGTTCCAAAATCTAATTTTGCCATACCAGGCATTTATTTTTATGACAATACCATTATTGAAATAGCAAAAAACATTAAGCCCAGTTATAGAGGCGAGTTAGAGATAACAGATGTAAACAAAGCCTATTTGAGAGAGGGAAAACTAAAAGTAAGCATATTAGATAAAGGGACCGCCTGGCTAGACACAGGAACATTTAAATCCCTTTTGCAGGCCTCTCAATTTGTTGAAGTCATAGAAGAACGACAAGGACTTAAAATTGGTGCTATTGAAGAAGCTGCTTTTGAAATGAAATACATTAATGAAACCCAACTAAGAAAATTGGCAGAGCCACTTGTAAAAAGCGGTTATGGTAAACATTTACTTAGCCTTGTTAATAATTAAGAATGATAGTAAACCCCACACTCATAGAAGATTGTTTTATTATTCAGCCTAAAATTTTCGAAGATGAAAGAGGCTACTTTTATGAGAGTTTTAATCAAAATGAATTTTCTCAACGAACAGGTATTCAGAATAATTTTGTGCAAGATAATGTATCAAAATCCGCCAAAGGTGTATTAAGGGGATTACACTTTCAAGAGGGAGAAAATGCTCAGGCCAAATTAGTTAGAGTGATTAAAGGACGTGTTCAGGATGTCGTTGTAGATTTAAGACCAAACTCCAGAACTTTTGGTAATCATTTTTCAATAGAATTATCGGAAGAAAATAAAAGGCAATTGTTTATTCCTAGAGGTTTTGCCCATGGCTTTTTAGTTTTAGAAAATGATACTATTTTTAGCTATAAATGTGATAATTATTACAATAAAAAAAGTGAAAGAGGTATCATTTATAACGATTCAAAACTAGACATAAAATGGAAGCAAATAAATAAGGACTATAAGCTTTCTGAAAAAGATTTGAACTTGCCAAAATTTAAAGATTTAGTATTATGATTTCGGTATTAGTTACTGGAAAAGACAGTCAATTAGCACAGTGTATAAAAGAAATTGAAGCTAATTTTCCTGAAGTTTCAATACAATATTGCAGCTCAAAAACTTTAGATATTACCGATCTACAGTCCATCAAAAACACCTTTCGAGAAAACCACTTTGAGTATTGTATTAATTGCGCCGCTTATACGCATGTGGATAAAGCCGAATCTGACCCAGAAAAGGCTTATGCCGTAAACGCTGAAGGAGTGGCTAATCTTGCTAGCGTATGTAAACAATACCATACAACATTGATGCACATATCTACCGATTATGTTTTTGATGGCAAAAAGCAGAAACCCTATACAGAAGCGGATAAAACAAACCCTATTAATGTTTATGGCAAATCAAAAAGAGCAGGAGAATTAGAAATTATAAAGACCCTTCACAAATATTTTATCATAAGGACGTCTTGGCTGTATTCAGAATATGGGAATAATTTTGTAAAAACCATGTTAAGCGTATCTAAAGAAGGGGATCAAATAAATGTTGTTAATGACCAAGCGGGGAGTCCTACGTATGCCCTAGACTTGGCAGATGTAGTACTAAAAATTATTAGGCGTGATACTAAACTGTATGGGCTATATCATTTTAGCAATTCGGGCGTTTGCACCTGGTTTGACTTTGCTACTGAGATTTTTAAACACCTGAAAGTAAGTATAAATATAAAAAAAATCAGCACGTCTAATTACCCAACCCTAGCAAAAAGACCTGCTTATGGCGTATTAGATAGTACAAAAATGGCCAACACATTTCAGCTTAACATACCCCATTGGCGCGAGCGGTTAAATCAATTTTTATTGACATACCGAGTCTTTTAGCAGAGCTCAAGATAAACCACTATTTCCATATCGAGCGGCAGTCGAGATACCATTTGTATTCTGAGCCCTCCAAGCGTTCTCGACTCCCGCTCGAACTGGCATTTTTGTGTAAGTATTTGATTAAAGCAGTCCCACATTCCATATCGAGCGACAGTCGAGATACCATTTGTATTCTGAGCTCTCCAAGCGTTCTCGACTCCCGCTCGAACTGGCAGGTGGTTAAGTATTAGAAAGAGAGCCTCCCACATTCCATATCGAGCGACAGTCGAGATATCATTTGTATTCTGAACTCTAAGGCGTTCTCGACTCCCGCTCGAACTAGCATTTTTGGGACGTATTTGATTAAAACACCCTTTATTTCAATATCGAGCGGGAGTCGAGATATCTAAAAAGTTCGTATGTTTTAATTAAAAATTTTCATAAGTTACCATTATGTATTATCAATTTTATGTCTATATCTTAAAATGTCATTACGGTAAACTATACACTGGATTTACAAATAACTTAGATAGGCGATTAACAGAGCATCAACAAGGTTTAAATAAAAGTGCATTTACATACAAAAGAAGACCTTTAGCTTTAATTTTTAGTCAAGAATTCAATGATGTTTTTCAAGCCAAATCTTTTGAAAGAAGAATAAAAAAATGGTCTTCAAAAAAGAAGTTGGCCTTAGCTAGTGGAGATTATGATAAATTAAGGCTGCTTTCAATATGTCAAAATGATACATCAAGTGCATTTGTATCTATGGATTACGTACCTAAAAGAATTATAGAATAATTAGTTTTTTATAAGCGTTCTCGACTCCCGCTCGAACTGGCAGGTAGTTAAGTGTTTGAAAGAGAACCTCCTACATTTCATATCGAGCGGCAGTCGAGATATCATTTGTATTGTTAAGCCCCTAAGCGTTCTCGACTCCCGCTCGAACTAGCATTTTTGTGTAAGTATTTGATTAAAACAACCTTTTTTAATATCGAGCGACAGTCGAGATATCATGCATTTTCTGAGCTCTTCAAGCGTTCTCGACTCCCGCTCGAACTGGCATGTTTGGTACGTATTTGATTAAAGCAACCCCACATTCAATATCGAGCGACAGTCGAGATACCATTTGTATTGTGAAGCCCCCAAGCGTTCTCGACTCTCGCTCGAACTAGCATTTTTGTGTAAGTATTTGATTAACGCAGCCCCACATTCCATATCGAGCGACAGTCGAGATATCATTTGTATTCTGAGCTCCCCAAGCGTTCTCGACT
>NZ_JABDQL010000082.1 GCF_013042245.1 Winogradskyella sp.
TTTCATGTCCGTCTGTTTTTTTGTTAATAATACCCTAAGGTAATAATAGACGGACTTTTTTTACTTATTCATATCCTTTTGTGACGGATTCCTCTAAAATTATTTTGCGCCGTAATGGAGGTTTCATGTGTTTATATGTATTGTTTTTTTAAGGACACATGCTGTTCGCTATTAATCATTCCTTTGGATGATAATATGTTTAGCATGCGCGTTTCATAATTTTCTTTACTTATTTCTTGTTAAGGGACTTTGTGTCCTTGTGAAGCTACTAAAATTAAAAACCAATCTTCGAGTTCAAGCTCTATTTTACTAGCTTCTATAGCTTGTTGTAATCGTATTTTGTTTGTTGTGCCAACCACTGGTATAACTCCTGCGGGATGTTTTAGTATCCAGGAGAGTAATAATTGGTCTTCGGTAGCATTGTATTTTTTGAGTAACGCACCGAGTTGTTTATGAATGCGTCGTGTTTGCTCGTTATCTTCTTTAAAAACAGAACCTAAAGGTGACCAAGACATAGGTTCTATGCCGTTGGTTAGCATGTAATTCAAAGTGCCATCATGCATTGCTTGGTGTGCAGTTAGGGAAAATTCTATTTGGTTGCTATCGACTATAATGCATAGTCCAAGCATTTCCATTTGAGATGGTGTAAAATTAGAAACGCCAAAGTCTCTAATTTTCCCTTGTTTTTTTAGAATTGTAATAGCCTCTGCAATTTCATCGGGCTGCATAAGAGGACTCGGTCTATGTAATAAAAGCAAGTCTAAATATTCAGTTTGTAAATGCTTTAAACTTTCTTCAACAGACCAGATAATATAATCTTTGCTATAATCGTAGTGCTTTACTTTATTGTTTCGATTTTCGGATATGTATTGGATGCCACATTTAGATATTAACTGAATAGATTCACGTTGAATTCCAGAATTGGTAAAAGCTTTCCCAAATTCGGCTTCAGTCGTGTAACCGCCGTAGATATCAGCATGGTCAAAAGTGGTAATTCCAATTGATATGCAGTGCTGAATCATAGTTTCCATTTCTGTAGTAGAAAACTGTTTGCCCCAGACACCCCAAGTCATAGTACCGCTTATGATTTTTGAATATTTTTTCATTCCCTAATGAATTAATAGTTGTATAAAAATATCCATTTTTAATGGATTTAGAGTCTTCTTTTTTTGCCTAATACTAATTATCATATAAGTGTTTATTTTAACCAATCATTAACAGCGATACAAGAATAATTTTAACAATTTGCAAAACTTAAAACAGTTGAATAAATCTTAGGTTTCAAAACAAAACGAATATGGAAGAAACGAATACCATTGATATAAAATCAATTAACGAAAAGATAGAAAAAGAAAGTGCTTTTGTAGACCTTTTAACCTTAGAAATGAACAAGGTTATCGTAGGCCAAAAACACATGGTAGAAAGATTACTTATAGGTTTGCTTGGACAAGGGCATATTTTGTTAGAAGGTGTTCCTGGTTTAGCAAAGACTTTAGCCATAAACACAATGTCTAAGGCTGTTGACGGTAGTTTTAGTCGTATTCAATTTACACCAGATTTATTACCAGCAGATGTAGTAGGTACTTTGATTTATAATATTAAGGAGAATGATTTTTCAATTAAAAAAGGACCAATTTTTGCCAATTTTGTATTAGCAGATGAGATTAATAGAGCACCTGCAAAAGTGCAATCTGCATTGCTTGAAGCCATGCAAGAAAAGCAAGTAACTATCGGTGATGAAACCTTTATTTTAGATAAGCCATTTTTAGTAATGGCAACGCAAAATCCTGTGGAGCAAGAAGGAACTTATCCTTTACCTGAAGCTCAGGTCGACCGTTTTATGTTAAAAACTGTTATTGATTACCCAAAGCAAGCTGAGGAGCAACTCATTATGCGTGCCAACTTAAAAGGAACTTGGGATAAAGTAAATCCAGTAGTTTCTGTAGCACAAATTTTGAAAGCTCAAAGCGCGGTTCGAGAAGTTTACATGGACGAAAAGATTGAGAAATACATTCTAGATATCGTTTTTGCGACACGCTATCCAGAAAACTATAATCTTTCAGATTTAAAAGGACTAATTTCTTTTGGTGCTTCTCCTCGTGGAAGTATTAATCTTGCAACAGCAGCAAAATGTTACGCATTTATTAAGCGTCGTGGCTATGTCATTCCAGAGGACGTTAGGGCTGTAGTACATGATGTTTTGCGACACAGAATAGGTATCACTTACGAAGCTGAAGCCGAAAATATTACTTCCGAAGATATCATCAATAAGATTGTTAATGTCATTGAAGTACCATAACATTTAAGATTTTAGAATTACGAATAACGATTTTAGAAATCGTAAATCAACAATCTTCAATCGAAAATTGAAAAATGGATACCAAAGAACTTCTTAAAAAAGTACGAAAAATAGAGATTAAGACACGACGTTTGTCTGATCATATTTTTGGTGGTGAGTACCACTCGACCTTTAAAGGTCGTGGTATGACCTTTTCTGAAGTTAGACAATACCAATTTGGCGATGACGTACGTAATATTGATTGGAATGTAACTGCCCGGACCAATGAGCCACACATTAAAGTTTTTGAAGAAGAACGTGAACTCACCATGATGCTTATGGCAGATGTTTCAGGGAGTAAATTATTTGGTACACAAAGTCAATTTAAAGACGAAATCGTAACCGAGATTGCAGCAACCTTAGCATTTTCCGCAACTCAAAACAATGATAAAATAGGACTTATTCTCTTTTCAGATGACATAGAGTTATTTATTCCGCCAAAAAAAGGGCGATCTCATGTATTACGAATCATTAGAGAATTGATAGAGTTTCAACCCAAAAGTAAGAAGACTAATATTTCAGAAGCGATAAAATTCTTGTCTAACGTTATGAAAAAGAAAGCCATTGTATTTATGCTTTCAGACTTCATTGCAGATAATTATAAGCAGACTTTAAAAATTGCAGCCGGTAAACATGATATAACTGGCATTAGAGTTTTTGACAGGCATGAAGAAACCATTCCAAACCTTGGTATGGTGCAGATGCAAGATGAAGAAACAGGAGAGTCTTTATTAGTTAACACGGCTTCAAAAAAAGTTAGAAATGACTACGGTAAGTTTTATCGTGATAAAGTAAATTATTTTAAAGATGCTTTCAAAAAATCTGGCGCAGGAACTATTGATTGTCGTGTTGATGAAAGTTATGTAAAAAAACTTTTAGGCTATTTTAAACAAAGAGGATAAGCAGATTATGAATACAAAATTAAGAATTAGGAATATTCAAACTTTAAGCTTTCAACTGATAGCTTCAGGTCTGTTGTCTATTCTATTTTTTCTAATTTCTTTTTTCTCATACAGCCAAGTTACTACTGAAATCGATACCACTAACATCCGTATTGGTGAGCAGGTTTCTTATAAGATTACAGTTGAAACAGATTCTACAAAACTTGTAGTCTTTCCAGAAGGGCAAACTTTTTTACCCTTAGAAGTTGTTGAAGCTTTAAAGGTAGATACGACTAAAAAAACATCAAAATTTCAGTTGCTTCGCGAATACAAGCTCACACAATTCGATTCAGGCTCATATTATATTCCAAAACAAAAAGTCATAATAGGTGATAATTCTTTTTTTACAGATTCATTAAAAGTAGAGGTCAATACTATTGAGGTAGATACAACAAAACAAGGGCTTTACGATATTAAACCAATTATAGAAGTCGAAAAAAGTGCGAGTAAGTGGTGGCTCTACGTATTAATTACTTTAGGTGTAATTGCCTTAGTTGCTTTTTTAGTGTATTGGTTTATATGGCGAAAAAAACCATTAACAGAGGAAGAAGAAATTGCCTTGTTACCATCTTACGACCGTGCAAAATTAGCTATCAGTAAATTAGATGAGCAGAATTTTTTAGCTAAAAATGATTTAAAAGGGTTTTATTCAGAGTTGACCTTTATCATCAGAAAGTTTTTAGACGACAAAGTCTACGACCGTTCATTAGAGAGTACAACGGACGAGTTGATAGACCGACTGCAGCTTCTCAAAGATGGTAATCAATTTGCATTAAAGAGAGATACTATTGCCAATATAGAAACTATTTTTAAACGTGCCGATTTAGTAAAATTTGCAAAGTCTAAACCAGATAGTGCTTTAGCGGAGTTAGATAAGCAAACGGTAGATAAAGAAATTGATGCTATAAAAGCTACGCTTCCTGAACCAAGTGAAGAAGAAAAATTATTAAACAAACAATATAAAGAACAACTAGAGCGAAAGCAAAAGACAAAGAAGATATTATTTACGATAGCTATTTCGCTATTTCTACTGATTACAACGTTTGTAGTCTTTGGTGCTACTTATGGTTTTGGTTATGTGAAAGATAAAATTTTAGGTCATAGCAGTATTGAATTACTAGAAGGTGAATGGGTGAAATCTGCTTACGGATTTCCACCAATTTACATAGAAACACCAAAAGTATTAAAGCGTCAGGATGTTGAGCTTCCGCCAGAAATGAAAAATAAAGCAAAGATAACAGTGTTTGGCTACGGAAGTTTGATTGACGATTTTAACATAGCGACTTCAACCACATTAATAGGTCGACAACAAGAACAAGATACGGATAAACAAAAAGCTTTAAATATTTCTAGAGTTATTGAAGGAAACCTTAAAACATGGGAAGCACAAGGCGTTCAGAATATCATTACGCAAAATGAAGAATTTAAAACACCAAATGATGCCCAAGGTTTAAAAACCTATGGAACAGCACAATTTCCAGCAGTAAAAGAAGGCGAATTTTACGATGGGGAATATATCTTGCTCAGTTTCACTACTGAACAAATAATTCAGCAAATTATTATAGTCTGGCGTTCCGATGACCCCTATGCCAACGATATTGTAAACCGAATTGTAGAATCTGTAGAACTAAATCCAAACGTTAAACGCGAAGAGGAAACCAAATGATGTTAGAGAATATAGAATTTTTAAATAAAGAATTATTCTGGCTGCTATTGCTTTTGCCTCTAGCTATAATTTGGTATGTTTTAAAATCAAAACGGCAGACGGCAGAGTTAAGAATATCATCTGTTCAGGGTTTTAAAACCTCAGGGTCGTTTTGGTCAAAATTTAAACATGTACTTTTTGCTTTACGTCTCATTGCTCTAGCCTTACTAATAACAGCAATAGCAAGACCTCGTACAGTCGATGTATCTACCAAAACAAAAACAACAAGAGGAATTGATATCGTTATGGCAATTGATGTTTCTGCAAGTATGTTAGCAAAAGATTTAGTACCAGATCGACTAGAAGCCCTAAAAAAAGTAGCAGCAGACTTTATAAACGGTAGACCAAATGACCGTATAGGACTTGTAGAATATGCTGGCGAAGCCTTTACAAAAACACCAATTACTAGCGATAAAAATATAGTTTTACGCTCTTTGAGAGATATTAAGTACAATACCATTATCCAGCAAGGAACAGCCATAGGCATGGGTTTAGCGACTTCGGTAAATCGTCTAAAAGATAGCAAAGCAAAAAGCAAGGTCATTATATTATTAACCGACGGTGTAAACAACGGAGGCTTCATAGATCCTAAAACAGCAAGTGAGTTGGCTGTAGAATATGGTATAAAAACATATACCATAGGATTAGGAACAAACGGTATGGCTCTAACACCGATAGGGTTTAATCCTAATGGTACTTTTAGATATGGACGCTCTCAAGTTGAAATTGATGAAAAATTACTGAAAGAAATAGCCGAAGCTACTGGTGGAAAGTATTTTAGAGCTACAAATAATAAAAAGTTGGCTGAAATTTATGCCGAAATCAACAAACTTGAAACTACAGAAGTAGAAGAACGCAAATATTATAATTATGAAGAGAAGTACAGACCATTGGTCTTGCTTGCTGGATTATTATTGTTAATAGAGTTGGTTTTAAAACACACAATATTTAGAAGTTTTGTTTAGACTAGATGAAAAAATATGGTTTTGGACGTTACTGGTAATTCCAGTGATTATTTTGCTATTTATAGTAGTACAATTATGGAAAAAATCAGCACAGAAAAAGTTTGCCAATTCTCGACTATTAAAGCGGTTAAGCCCAAACCAATCTCTTTTTAAAAGTGTTTTGAAATTACTTGTGCTCTGTGGAGCATTTGTATTTCTATCGCTGGTATTAGTCAACCCAAAAATTGGCACAAAACTAGAAACGGTAAGAAGTCAAGGTGTAGACATTGTTTTTGCAGTCGATGTATCTAAAAGTATGCTTGCCGAAGATATTGCTCCCAACCGTATCGAAAAGTCAAAACAGCTCGTTACCCAAATCATTAATAATTTGGCTAGTGATCGCGTTGGTATTATTGCTTATGCAGGTAAAGCATTTCCGCAGTTGCCTATAACTACAGATTATGCGGCGTCAAAAATGTTCTTACAGAATATGAATACCGATATGATGACTTCTCAAGGTACAGCCATCAGAGAAGCCATTGAACTTGCAAAAACCTACTACGACGATGAGGAGCAAACCAATAGAATTTTGGTCATCATTTCTGATGGTGAAGACCATGAAGGAGACGCAGCTGAAATAGCAGAGGAAGCTAGCGAACAAGGAATTCGTATTTTCACGATTGGTGTGGGTAATGAAAAAGGTGGACCAATCCCAATAAAACGAAACGGTGTTATTCTTAATTATAAAAAAGACAGAAATGGTGAGACGGTAATCACCAAACTTAATGAAGAAACACTCAAGGAAATAGCTAAGGAAGCCAATGGTGTTTACATTAATGGTTCAAGTACTAGCGAAGTTGTAGATACTATTAAGGATTTGTTAGATAAAATGGACAAAAAGGAGTTTGAATCAAAACAAATAGCAGATTTTAAAGATCAGTTTCAGTGGTTTTTAGGTTTTGGAATTTTGTTTTTGTTCATAGATATTTTCTTATTAGAACGAAAAACTGAATGGTTAAAGAAACTTAACCTGTTTAATGAGGAGTTTTAGTACTATTTTAACGCTAATAAAATGAAGCTTTAGTAATTTAGAGATAATGAAAAAGATGAATGACATAAAAACTTACAGTATAATTCTTGCACTTATAGTGTCTGCCTTTGGCTTTTCTCAAGATTTTGAAAAGGAACGAAAAATGGCAGAGCAAAAATCAAAAGACCTCGTATACGAAGCCAACGCATTATTAGAAAAAGATGATTTTGTTTCCGCAGAAATGGAATATAGAAAGGCAATTTCCAAACAAAAAGATAATGTAGCAGGAGTTTATAATTTAGCACATTCTTATTACAAAAAAGGCAATTTTGATGAGGCATTATTTAGAACTCAAGAAGCTGCTAATAATGCAGAAACTAAAGAAGAGAAACACCGTGCATTTCATAATATTGGTAATATTTTAATGCAAAATAAAAAATGTAAAGAGGCCGTTGAAGCATTTAAAAATGCACTTCGTAGTAATCCATCTGATGAAGAAACGCGCTACAATTTTGCATTAGCTAAGGAGTGTGCAGAGCAGCAAAAAGACCAAGACGGCGGTGGTGAAGATAATAAGGAAGACCAAAAGAAAGAAGACCAAAAAGATAAAGACAAAGAAAAAGAGAACAAAGAAGAACAAGATAAAGATAAAGAAGAGGAAGAAGGCGATAAAGACAAAAAGAAGGGTGATGATAAAAAAGACGAAGATGCTAAGTCAAAAGATGAAAAAAAAGATGACGGAAAAGGTGATAAAGAGAAGCCTCAACAAAAACCAAAACAACAACCAGGAAAAATGTCACCACAGCAAATAAAAAATATTCTTGAGGCGATGAACAATCAAGAGCAGAAAGTTCAAGAAAAAATTAATGCCAAAAAGCAAAAAGGTGCTAGAGTAAAAACGGAAAAAGACTGGTAAACCGAATGATGATTTATGATTTTTAGAGTAAAAACATCTCTATTTGTAAAGTCAAAATCTGAAATCGAAACTAAATGAAATTCAAAAAACACATATCAATACTAACACTTCTTCTGTTGTCTATTACGATAACTGCACAAGTGAAGTTTCAAGCAAAAGTTAGCAAAACGAAGCTAGGTATAAATGAACGCTTAAGGATTGATTTTGAAATGAATAAGGACGGTGATAATTTTGTACCGCCTAGCTTTAAAGACTTCACTGTGGTTGGTGGTCCTAATACCTCTGTAAGTAATTACTGGTCTAACGGGAAACGTTCATTTACAAAAACTTACAGTTATTTTTTGTCGCCTAAAAAACAAGGTAGTTTCACTATTAAGCAAGCAAAAATAGAAATTGAGGGAGAAGTTTATAAAACATTTCCAATTACAATTCGGGTTACAAAAGCTATTGAGAAGCCTAAAGACCCTAATGATCCTGCATATATTGCCTCACAAAATATTCATTTAGTTGCAGAAGTTTCAAAAGCTGACCCTTATCTCAACGAAGCAATAACAGTTGTTTATAAGCTATATGTTGCCTTAGACACAGGAATAAGTGGATGGAGAGATAAAGAAACACCTAGATTCAATGATTTTTGGAATCAGAATATTGAAGTCAGGGCATTTAATCCAGTAAATGCAAAATATAATGGTGAGGATTATCGCTATGTGGTTCTAAAGAAATACGTCCTATACCCTCAAAAGACAGGACCACTAAAATTAGAGCCTTACGTCTTAGATCTAACAGTAGAAGTCCCAACGAGTCGTTATAATATTTTTGGAGACCGAATTGTGAAAAAAGTACCTCAAACCATCACTGCAGGCAAACGTACAATAAATGTAAAGTCTCTGCCAGAAGCAGGGAAACCTGCTAATTTTAATGGAGCAGTTGGTTTATTTGAGTTAGATGTTACTACAAACAAAGTGTCTCTTGATGCAGGTGAGTCTCTTGAAGCTAGAGTACAAGTTTCAGGAAAAGGAAATTTAAAGTTATTTGAATTGCCAAAATTGACGGTCCCAAGTTCATTAGAAGTATACGAACCAGAGCATAAGGAAAATGTTAAAGTAAATTTAAGTGGAATGCAAGGGCGTAGTTACGATACGTATACGATTGTCCCTCAGTATAAAGGGAAATATCCAATACCAGAAGTCTCATTTTCATATTTTAATCCAGTAGCAAAAGCCTATAGGACTATAACATCTGATGAGATTGTAGTAGATGTTGTAAATGGCCCTTCGTCGGTGACATCTTCAAATACCAATGCTGCAGATAACACAAATAAGCAAGCGGTTACAATCAACTCAAATAGCTTTGCTTTTATTAAAACAAATTCGGCTTGGGTATCTAAAAATAATACGCCATTCTTCAAATCTAACTTGTTTTGGTTGCTGTTGTTAATACCATTTTTATTTATTCCGATAGCCATCTTCATCAGAAAAAATCAAGAAAAACGAAGTGCTGATGTTATTGGTAACAAGCGTAGAAAAGCAGACCGTTTGGCTAAAAAATATTTAAGTGAAGCGAAGAAGACACTTGGGCAAAAAGAAGCATTTTATATTGCTTTGGAAAAAGCATTTCATAATTATTTAAAAGCAAAACTACACATTGAAACCAGTGATTTTAATAAAGAAAAAATTCAAAATTTACTTTTAGAACGTCGTGTAGAATCTTCTGTAGTGGTAGAATTTATTTCAATCTTAGAGAATTGCGAATTGGCAAGGTACACACCAATAACACAAGTTACTATGCAGAACGATTATGATAAATCTGTAGAAACCATTGGAGCTATTGACAAACAAATACGATGATATGAAGGCAGTTTTAGTCCTATTTTTATGTTGTTTCAGTGTTTTTAATAATGCTCAGAACGAAGCGATTTTCGAAGAAGGAAATACTCTGTATAATCAAGGAAAATATGCAGAAGCTGTTGATAAATATGAAGTGCTTTTAAAAAGTGATAAAGAATCTGCAGCATTGTATTTTAATCTAGGTAATGCACATTACAAGCTCAATAATATTGCACCAAGTATTTTTTATTACGAAAAAGCAAAATTACTCAAGCCTAGTGATAAAGAGATACAAAATAATTTAAGCTTTGCTCAAAACATGACGATTGATGCTATAGATAAAGTCCCAGAAGTTGGGTTTTCAAGATTATTCAATAATCTGATTAATCGTTTTTCTGCTGATACGTGGGCAAAAATAGCTGTTGGAGGTGTATTGCTTTTTGTACTTCTATTTCTGTTTTATCATTTTGCCTATGCTACAACTCAAAAAAGAATTGCTTTTGTGATAAGTCTTTTTAGTATTATACTGTCTTTATTTTCAGTGATAATGGCTTTTCAAAAAAGTAGTTTAGAAAAAAAGAATAATCCAGCTATCGTATTTGCGCAAGAAACCCGTGTTAAAGCAGATCCAAATAAAACCAGTGAAGAATTGTTTAGGCTTCACGAAGGAACTAAAGTCCAAGTATTAGAAGCTTATAACAATTGGTATAAGATTGAAATTGCCGATAAAACTACGGGTTGGATTCCGTCTGAAGATATCAAAACTTTAAGAAATCTTTCATTTTAAAGTATTTTATATTTCTTTTATTGGTTTAGTTTTTTTCTAAAAAAATAAATGTATTTTAGATTGCTAACTAAATCAATACTATCCTAATGAATAAATTCTTTTTAAACTTTAAAGGCGACGCTTTTGGAGGTGTTACTGCCGGTATTGTGGCACTACCATTAGCATTAGCTTTTGGTGTTTCATCTGGTTTAGGACCAACGGCTGGTCTTTATGGCGCGATTTTTATTAGTTTTTTCGCTGCGCTTTTTGGCGGTACAAACACACAGATATCTGGACCAACCGCACCGATGACAGCAGTAAGTATGATAGTTATTGCAGGTATTGTTGCAACTAATGATGGTGATGTTGAAAAGGCTTTGCCTTCAATATTATTAGTGTTTCTTCTTGCAGGTATTATACAAATTGGTTTAGGGGTTTTAAAAGTTGGAGAATATATCAGGTACATTCCATACCCTGTAGTGTCTGGTTTTATGACGGCTATAGGTCTCATCATAATTATAACTCAAATCCTTCCTGCTGTAGGGTATTATCCAAAAGAGGATATGAATTTTGTAGAAAAATTTAAACCTCAAGCAGAAGAAGTAATCTTAGAAAATATTTTGAAAGATGAAGCAGGCGAAGGGATTCTTGTACTTGAAAATTTTAAAGAAACTATAAACCGTGCCGATGAAATTTCTGATGCAGATATATTAAAGGAGTCCCAAACCTTGGCAGCTAAAAAGGCATCGGGAACATTGGGTGCTTTAAGGGTACTCCCGAGAGCATTAAAAAATATTAATTGGTTAGAGTTAGCTTTGGCTATTGGCACTATTATTATTGTATTTGGATTTAAAAAAATTACCACAAAAGTACCTAGTACATTGGTAGCACTCATTGTAATGTCAGTAAGTGCTGTTGCCTTTAACTTAGATTATAGGTCTATCGAAGAAATCCCATCGAGTATCCCAATACCCAAACTTGAAATCTTTGCCAATATGAGTTTAGGCACAATTTCGCCATATATATTTACAGCATTGACACTAGCATTATTAGGTGCAATAGACTCATTACTAACAAGTGTTGTTGCAGATAATATGACCAAAACAAAGCATAAGCCTAATAAGGAGCTAGTTGGTCAAGGTATAGGAAATAGTATTGCTGCTATATTTGGAGGTATTCCTGGTGCTGGAGCTACAATAAGAACTGTAGTTAATATCAATGCAGGTGGTAAAACTAGATTATCTGGTATGATAGCAGGAGTTATGTTACTTATAATTATGCTTGCTTTTGCACCAATAGCATCAAGAGTTCCTGCTGCTGTTTTAGCTGGGATTTTAGTTATGGTCGGAGTAAATGTAATGGATTATAAAGGCTTAAAGGCAATCCCTTTTCTGCCTAAAGATATTAACCTTAAGGTGTTATTTTTTAAAGTTAAATTAAGTTCAGAGGTATTAATCATGCTCATAGTTTTAGGCTTATCTACATTTTGGGATTTAATCTATGCCGTAGGTATTGGTCTTATTATTGCCTCTCTAATGTTTATGAAAAAAATCGGAAACATTACTGCTAGACGTAGCGACGTAAAATCTATAAAAGAAACCCTTTGGTCAGATGAGCTTAACTTTCCTAAAAAATTTCAAGAAGAAGTGTTTATTAAGCATATAAAAGGGCCATTATTTTTTGGTTCTACGAGCGATTTTCAAGCACTTTCGGGTCAAATTCCAGATACAGCAAAAGTAGTTATCATGCGTTTGGGACGTATGCAATACATGGACCAATCAGGACTTTATGCTATGGAAGATATGTTACAGAATCTAAAACAAAGAGATGTCGATGTATTATTTGTTAACTTGCTAAACCAACCACGTTATATGATGGAACGTATAGATATTATTCCAGATTTTATTTGTGAAGATAGAATTTTTAAAAATTTTCCAGATTGTATGCGTTGGATTGAAACCAATGTAGAAGACGAATATTAATTAAAAAAAAGAGCAAAATGAAAAACACATATTATCATCAACTTCTCGTTAATAATAAAGAATGGGTCAATGAAATGACCACTAAGGATAAAAATTATTTCGAAAATTTATCTAAAGGTCAAAAACCGCCAGTGCTTTGGATAGGATGTGCAGATAGTCGTGTGCCGGCAAACGAAATTACAGGCACACATCCCGGAGAGCTTTTTGTTCACAGAAATATTGCCAACATGGTTGTACATACTGATATGAATATGTTAAGTGTATTGGATTATGCGGTTAATCACCTTAAAGTAAAGCACGTAATTGTTTGTGGACATTACGGTTGTGGTGGTGTACAAGCTGCAATGCAAAACAAATCTTTAGGATTGATAAATAAATGGGTAAGAAACATTAAAGAAGTTTATAAGGATAACAAAACTGAGCTTAAAAAGATTGACGATGATAAAAAGCGTTTTGATAGACTAGTAGAACTTAATGTTAAGGCTCAAGTTTACGATTTAGCAAAAACATCAATCGTCCAGCAGGCTTGGAAAGACAATACAGGACTCGAAATACACGGTTGGGTTTACGAGCTTAAAGATGGAATTATTAAAGATTTAAAAGTATCCATGGATAGTGCTGCGCATTTAGATGATATTTTTACTTTACACTTATAATGTTTTATAGAGTATCATTAAAAAGCCCCAATAGTTAAGGGCTTTTTTATACCTCTCATTTAAGGAAAATTCATTATACCTCATCTTCAAGTTGTTCTTCTTCACTCTTTATTAAAATAGGAAAAATCATCGGAGCTAAAGATTTAACAGGCTCATAGAGTATGCTTTCTTCCAATTCCTCTTGCTCCATAAAAGGAAGCGTATTATTAAGTTTATTAAATACTATAAGAAGAACGCTTAAAATAAGTCCAATTTTAAGAGCACCAAATACCCCGCCAAGTAGTTTATTTAATATGCCCAAAGCTGCAAAGTCTGCTAATTTTGTAAGTGCTTTGCCAGCTAGGCTAATGGCTAAAACAATAATGACAAAAGTTATAGCAAATGCGATAATATTAATGGTTTTTTCATTCCAATCAACTTTAGATTCTAATAAGTCTGCAGCAAAATAACTAAAATGTATAGCACCATAGACACCGAGAACAAGTGCAACTAAAGAGGCTACTTCAACAAAGAGCCCTTTGAAAATTCCTCGGATTAACCCAAATAACAAAAGAGCTCCTAAAACAATATCAATAATACTCATAAAACTAGCGGTTTGGGCAAACATACCATTTTTTACCATTATTTAAATAATATAACGCAAAGTGAGAGCATTTAGTTTAGTAAATTTGCTTTTTTAAAAAACACAAAACTTCTGCCACTGCGGAAATTGATATGGCAAGAGACGAGCAATTAAAAGAGCGTTGGGATTCTGTAGTAGAAAAATTGTCTACCCAATTTGCAGATGGAGATACTCTAGACTTAGATGCTATAATATATCTGATAGGCGTTCAAGAGCTTGGACAAATACATCGCGATTACAAAAAAGACCATAAGTTAGACCTTATGCACATTGCCATTTGCAAACTTTTAGAACCTTATGGGTTTTACGAATTTGATTTCGTAGACGAACAAGGTTGGCCGCATTATAAAGTAAAATCTCAATTACCTCATCTTAAGGCAGGTGAACAAAGTGTATTGATGAAAGAAGCCATTGTCAACTATTTTGTAGAAACAGAGTATATCGAATAAGATTTTTTAAATTTGCGGTCACAATTGAAGGAATAATGATAGATAAGTTAAAAGAACTCATAACCGAAGCCGAAGCATTTACTACACAATCTAAAGAAGAGGTTGAACAGTTTCGTATTAAATATTTAGGTTCAAAAGGTCTGTTAAAAGAGTATTTTGCGGAGTTTAAAAATGTAGCAAACGAGCAGAAAAAAGAGTTTGGGCAAACCATAAATCAGCTAAAAAAAACAGCGGAAGACAAGGTTAATACTTTAAAAGAAGCCCTTGAAAATCAAGAAGAGGATAATGGGCTTTATGGCGACTTATCACGTCCAGGCGAGCCAATTGCTTTAGGTGCGCGACACCCTATTTCTATTGTAAAAAACCAAATTATAGATATTTTTTCTCGCATTGGTTTTAATGTAAGTGAAGGTCCGGAAATTGAAGATGATTGGCATAATTTTACAGCATTAAACTTACCAGAATATCATCCGGCACGTGATATGCAGGACACATTTTTTGTTCAGACTAATCCAGATATTTTATTACGTACGCATACAAGCTCTGTACAAGTGCGTTACATGGAAGAAAACAAACCACCGATACGTACCATTTCTCCAGGTCGCGTATACCGTAACGAAGCAATTTCAGCACGATCGCACTGTTTTTTTCATCAGGTTGAAGGATTGTATATAGATAAAAATGTAAGTTTTGCAGATTTAAAGCAAACACTTCAATATTTTACTACCGAGATGTTTGGGAAATCCAAGATAAGGTTGCGCCCATCATATTTTCCATTTACTGAGCCTAGCGCTGAGGTAGATGTATATTGGGGTCTAGAAACGGAAACCGATTATAAAATGACCAAAGGCACAGGTTGGCTAGAAATTATGGGTTGCGGTATGGTAGATCCAAATGTATTAGATAACTGCGGGATTGACTCTAAAGAATATTCAGGATTTGCTTTTGGAATGGGTATTGACCGTATTGCACTGTTATTGCATCAGATAAGTGATATCCGTTTGTTAAGTGAAAACGATGTGCGTTTTTTAGAGCAGTTTAAGTCAGCTTTGTAAACCCTTGAAAAAAGACATCCATATACCTGAAGTAAAAGACGTTTGTGTCGCTGTCGTAAAAGAACACAGTGAAGTTCATAATACCCAAGATTGGTATGCATATCTCATCAACGATAAAGACGTAGATTTAGAAATGGTCATCATCGTTTCTAATGGTTATAACAAAGATAAAATCACAGCAACCTTTAGAAAACGAATAGACGTTTTACCCAAAAAAAGTTTTGCAAAAATAGAATTACTCCAAGAAGATTTATTTGCTTTAAATAATCAGTTTAAAGTCTCTTTTTTTGAAGGTAACACAATGTTTGATAAAACATATACTTTCAGGAAAAATACAATTAATGAAAAGGGTTTTCAGAAAATTCCTTTGATGGGCGTTAAAGGTATATTGGTAAAGTAATGACTTGTTTAAACAAACTTTATTAATCTAATTTATCTGTTAATTTTTTAAATACCTTTTTTGGGTCTTTGTTTTCATAAAGAATTCCATAAACCGCATTTATTATAGGCATCTGCGTTTTTTTGGAGTTCTTTTCATTAAGTAAATAAGCACTTTTGGTAGCATAATAACCTTCTGCAACCATATTCATTTCCATTTGTGCAGATTTAACTGTGTAGCCTTTGCCAATCATATTTCCAAACATACGGTTTCGAGAAAAAATAGAATAGCCAGTTACCAATAAATCACCTAAATAAGCCGAATTATTAATGTTGCGTTTCATCTTATGCATTTTTTTAATGAAGCGCTTCATTTCTCTGATAGCATTACTCATCAATACACTTTGAAAATTATCACCATAGCCTAATCCATGTGCAATTCCTGCGGCAATAGCATAAATATTTTTAAGCATTACGGCGTATTCTGTACCAATAATATCATCGCTAATTTTGGTTTTTATATAATCGCTTTTCATAACGTTGGCAATAGCCTGCGCTTTTACAGGGTTAGCACAAGAAATAGTGAGGTAAGATAAGCGCTCTAGTGCTACTTCTTCTGCGTGGCAAGGTCCAGCAATAACACCAATATGTTCAAATGGAATATTATAATAGTCATGAAAATGCTCGCCGACCAATAACCCAGTTTCTGGAATAATCCCTTTAACAGCGGATACAACTACTTTATTTGTGATATCTACCGTTAGTTTTTGAAGCTCTGCATGGATAAATGCAGATGGAATAACAAAAATGAGAACATCAGCCCAATCTGCTATTTTATTAATATCGTTGCTTAGTATTAGTTGTTCTGTATGAAACTCTACCGAGCTTAAATAGTTAGGATTATGCTGTTCTTTTAAAATATGCTCCTTGGTGTAAACGCTGCGCATATACCAACCAATTTTGTCAAGATTTTCAGAAAGTATTTTTACGATGGCTGTTGCCCAGCTTCCTGAGCCAAAAACGGCATATTTTGTGTTTTTATTCATGGCGTACAATAAATCTTATAATTTCAAAAATACATAAAATAATAAGGCTTTCAAACCAAGACCAGTTCTAGGATTATGAGTTTGGCACGCGTTTTGAAATTCTATTCGTATAAACTTTAAAATTGTGGAATTATGAAGACACTAAAACTACTTTTCGTATTTGTATTAAGTGCAACACTATTAACATCTTGTGTTGTTGACGATGTGGTTATTGTAGATAATAGTCCACAACCCATATCTCTTAATCAGTTGCTCAACTCCTATGAACTTTGGTATGTGAACGTTAACGCAACACAAGGATTTGGAGAAGTACCGTTTTTGCAAATAGCATTTACAGTATCTTTTAGAAATGGTACCATGTTTGCCAACAATAATTTAGTTGGTATTGGTAGCCAAGGAAACGGATTTGGAATACCAATCGGAGATTATAACACCTACGATATGGTATTAGATATTGACCACGATATAGATGGCTTTGATTCTTTTGACGTATTTCAGATAGATGATAATACAATTGAGTTGTACAACCCATTTACAGATACCTCTTACTTTTTAGATGGTTATCAGAGATCAAACTTTGATTATGATTTTGTATTCTATGACAATATTCATTATTTCTTACAGGAATATGAAGTTTGGGAAAAAACCTTTACAAGTAACTTCGGGGCTTTAAATGAGTTTGATAATGAGAATTACTTACAGTTTTTATCTACTAATAATGACTCTGAGTTTAGAAGTTCTCAAGATATTAATGTTGCAAACCCAAATAATATATTCTGGGATTTTACAGGGGTATACAATGTTGGTAATGTCGCAGGGACATTGTACGATAAAACTTTAACACTCAATTATGATTTCTTCAGCAATGAATATTTTGATTTGACCGTTATTAACGATAGTACAATAGAACTGTTACACGCAGCTTCGGGTGCAGTTTATGAGTTTAAAGGACTTGGTTACATTGAATTTTTGAGAACTTCCAACGCTCAAGGTAGAATGATAGAACAGACAGATAGGCCTAAAAAGCGTAAGCAAAAAACGGTTAAGAAAGATAACCCTAGAGAAAATACACGAAACATCTAACAGTGTATTTGAATTGGAAGAATGCATATAAATTTAGATGTTCAGTGTGACATTTAAATAAAAATAATAAAGCACAAACGAAACTAAATTTTGGTTGGTTATTTAGTTTCTAAAACGCCCAGTTGACACTTGTCGACTGGGCGTTTTCCGTATTAAAAACTATTTTTCAATACTTAAAAACTTCTCCAAACCTTCAAAGTCGTAAGGCTTAGCTATAATTTTTTTATTAGCATCTAAAACAAAATAGGTCGGTGTTGCTGTAATAGCAAAGGTTTGTACTAATGGGTTTTCCCACTTGCCTAACCCAATACCATGAACAAAATCGGGATATTTTTTGATTTCTTCAGACCAATTTACAGCGTCTTTTTCTAGCCCATAAGCCACAATTTTTGTGTTAGATATTGTACTCATTAAGTTCTTAACCTTTGGAAGTTCTTTAAGACAATGCTCGCAAACACTACTCCAAAAAATAAGCACATAATATTTATCGCCTTTAAGTTCTGAGAGTTTTAGAGAAGGTTCATTTTGTATTGTAAAATCTGGAGCGATTGCACCTATAGATGTATTTTTATAGCTTATTAATTGTTGTTCTAAAATTTTATTTTCTGTTGCTTTAGCTATGTCTAACAGAAAATTTTCTGAAATGTAATTAGCCAAACCATGATTTTCACGACGCTTAAATTCTTGCCATAACATTTCTAAAACTGGCGATTGTATTTTTGCATCTGTACCTTTTATTGCTTCGGCAACAATATCTACATGATTTTGATAAGTAATATTGTCTGTATTTGCCGATAAGCCAAATACAAAACCACTTACACGGTCGGTTATTAAGCTAGAACTTCTTAATAAATCATCAGTAAAATCTACACTATTAAAAAAGTTAGCCTTTAGATTTTTTGAATAGGAAGCTAAGTCTTCAAAAGTTTCAGGAATATAAGGGCTATTGGCTTTAATAAAAACTTCAATAAGCTTCCCTTTTGCTAAACCTTCGTAAGATGTTTGGGTTTCTTTTAAGGTCTTAAAAATAGAGTTGAAAGCTTTTTTATTTTTCCCGCCTCTTGTAAAATAATTACTTATAGTTTGGTTAACGACATCCATGCTGTTTAAGTAGGAAGCCCATAATTTGTTTTCTGTAGATTCTGTAAAATTAACACCATCAGACATGCTAAACGCAAAGCTTACATCTTCTTTACCATTAAATACCAAATCAAAATTGTTTTCTTCTGGTGGAATAGCGTATACGATTTTATAAATTCCTGTTTTGGCATTCTCATCTAATGCAATCGAAAAATTACCAAGACTATCTAACTTCGCTCTATTTACATAATTAGCACCATCTGGCGTGGCTTTATATAGAAAAGCATAGGTAAAATCTTCAGCTGGTGAAAATGTACCGTTAATCTTTTGTTGCGAAAGAAGCAACAATGGAAATAATAAAAGAAAGATGAATAATTTTTTCATGAAACCTTATATTTTGAATTCAGATTAGTTCTGCAACAACTACCAAGCCAATTTAGTACATTTTATACTTTTTTAGACCTAATACTTTCAATAATTACAGTTGCCAAAATGAGACTTCCGCCAAAGAAAGTATTTGGTGTCGGTATTTCATTTAAAAAAAAGTAGGCGATAACAATACCAAAAATAGGTTGTGTACTTCCAATAATACTAGCAGTACTAGCTTTAAAATATTTGAGGCTATTCACAAACATGGTATGTCCAATTGCTGTAGTTAATAATGCTAAAAGAATAACAAAAGGATACTGGGATTCTAGATTTGAAGAATCACCAAAAACTAAAAAGGGAAGCAGTAGAAGCGTCATAATCGCTACTTGGTAAAACATAAGCATTGTGCCATTGTATTTTTTGACTTCGTTTTTAAGTAATAATAAGCGAATTGCATAACATATTGCAGAAAGTAGCCCCAACAAAACACCTTGAAGTTTTGAACTTTCTAAATTAAATTCTGGAGCTAAGATGTAAATACCAAAAAGAACAAAAAAACCCAAAAGAATATGAATAGGGTCTAATTTTACTTTAGAAAAAATAGGTTCTAATAAAGCGGTTATTACAGGCAATGTAAATAGTGTAAGCATACCGATAGCAACATTGGAGAGTTTTAATGCATAGAAATAAGTTATCCAATGTGCAGCCATAAAAACGGAAGCCAAAACAAAAACACGACGGTCTTTACCCGTTTCTATTTTTAAAGAAATGTTTTTGTACTTGCAAAAAATGAAAAGAAAAATAGCTGCAAGCCCGGAACGCCACCAAATAAGTAGGGGTGTTGGCATATCAATAAATTTACCAAGACTACCAGAGGTACTGATAAAAATTGTTGCCACAGTTAACCACAAAATATGGTTAATATGCGTGTTGGATTTCATATATCTGATAGTACTTTCAGTGCCTGAGATGTTGATTTTATAGTATCAAAACTCATTAATAAACGCAGGCCATTTCGGGTTTGTTTTTCTTTCATTGTGCATTTAGTAGCATTTTGCTGAACGTATTGTAAAACCTTTGTAAAATTATCACTTTTGTAAAAGGCGCTTTGTTGGTCTTGAATGAAATAGCCAATGAGTTTACCTCGTTTCATGATAAGTTTTTCTATACCTATTTTGGTGGCAATCCATTTTAGCCTAACGCTATCAAATAAATCTTCAACTTGAGTTGGTAATTCTCCAAAACGGTCTATAATTTCCGATTCAAATTTTTGTAATTCTTCTTCGGTTTTTATCTCATTGAGTTTTGTATAAAGATTTAAACGTTCTGTAATGTTGTTCACATAATCGTCTGGGAATAACAATTCAAAATCACTATCAATGGTTACGTCCTTTACAAATGCTTGGGGTTTATTATCATCTTTATAAAGGTCAGCAAATTCAGATTCTTTAAGTTCTTCAATAGCTTCATTCAAAATTTTCTGATAGGTATCGAAACCAATATCATTGATAAATCCGCTTTGTTCGCCTCCCAATAAATCACCAGCACCTCGGATTTCTAAATCCTTCATAGCTATATTAAATCCGCTACCTAACTCTGTAAATTGTTCTAGTGCTGTTATACGTTTCCGAGCATCAGTAGTCATCGCAGAATATTCTGGAGTAATAAAGTAGCAGAATGCTTTTTTATTACTTCGTCCAACACGACCTCGCATTTGGTGTAAGTCGCTTAACCCAAAATTATTAGCATTATTTATGAAAATAGTGTTTGCATTTGGTACATCTAAACCACTCTCTACAATGGTTGTACTTACAAGAACATCAAAATCACCGTTTATAAAAGCAAGCATTAACTCTTCTAGTTTTTTGCCGTCGAGTTGGCCATGACCTATGCCAATTTTGGCATCTGGAACCAAACGTTGAATCATACCAGCAACTTCCTTTATGTTTTCTATGCGATTATGAATAAAAAAGATTTGTCCACCACGTTGAATCTCATAGCTTATCGCATCACGAATTGCTTCTTCATTAAAACGAATGACATGACTTTCTATCGGATAGCGGTTTGGTGGAGCCGTTGTAATTACAGATAAATCTCGTGCAGCCATTAAACTAAACTGCAATGTACGAGGAATAGGCGTAGCTGTTAATGTTAAGACGTCAACGTTTTCTTTTATGGTTTTCAGTTTCTCTTTAACCGCAACACCAAATTTTTGTTCTTCATCAACGATGAGAAGACCTAAGTCTTTAAATTTTACATTCTTGTTAGCGAGTTGATGTGTGCCGATTATAATATCTACACTTCCTTTTTCTAATCCTTCAAGTGTCTCTCGCTTTTCTTTGGCAGTTCTAAAACGATTCACATAATCTACGGTTACAGGAAAATCTTTTAAACGCTCTTTAAATGTTCGAGAATGCTGATAAGCTAGAATAGTGGTTGGCACCAAAACCGCAACTTGTTTACCATTGTCTACAGCTTTAAAAGCAGCTCTTATTGCTACTTCCGTTTTACCAAAACCAACATCGCCACAGACCAGTCTGTCCATTGGACGTTCACTTTCCATATCTGCTTTTATATCTGCTGTAGAGCTTATTTGGTCTGGCGTATCCTCGTAAACAAAAGACGCTTCTAACTCGTGCTGCATATGGCTGTCTGGAACATATTGAAAGCCTTTTTTTAATCTTCTTTTTGCATATAGTTTTATAAGGTTAAAGGCAATTTCCTTAACACGCGATTTAGTTTTTTGTTTAAGTGTTTTCCAAGCCTTACTGCCTAATTTGTAAACTTTTGGTGGTTTACCATCCTTACCATTAAACTTGGTGATTTTATGAAGCGAGTGAATGCTTAAATACAGTACATCACGTTCTCCATAAACCAATTTTATAGCTTCTTGTTTTTTGCCTTCGACATCTATTTTTTGAAGCCCACCAAACTTACCAATACCATGGTCAATGTGTGTGACGTAATCTCCAATTTCGAGATTGGTCAATTCTTTTAGGGTTATGGCTTGCTTTTTAGCATATCCATTTTTAAGATGAAATTTGTGATAGCGATCAAAAATCTGATGGTCAGTATAAATTGCAATTTTGTTATCACCATCTACAAAACCTTGATAAAGTGAAAGGACAACAGTTTTGTAATGGACCTCTTTTTCAGAGTCATCAAAAATGTCATGAAAACGTTTGGCTTGTTGCTCACTCACACATGCAATGTAATTTTTAATACCTTTATGATGATTATCATTTAAATCATCAATTAATAAATTGAATTGTTTATTGAAAGACGGTTGTGGTTTGGTATTAAACTGAACAACATGTTGGTCACTGAAGTTTGATGAAGTACCGAACTCTATCAAATTATACTCCAAAAACTGACGTTTTAATAGTTCAGAATTACAGAACAGTTCATCTGGTGACGCATGTTTAATTTCTTTAGAAAGCCCGTTAAATGCTTCAACTGCTTTTTCATAAAAATCATCAATTCTTGAAAATAGTAATGACGAGTTTTTAGAAAAAACAACAGTTTTGGATGCGATATATTTTAGAAAGCTTTCACGTTTTTCTTCAATAAATTTATTAGCTACATTGGGGATAATGCTCACTTTTTTGATGCGCTCTATAGAGAGTTGTGTTTCTACGTCAAAAGCTCTAATACTATCGACTTCATCACCAAAAAACTCGATGCGGTAAGGCTGGTCATGCGAAAAAGAAAACACATCGATAATACCACCTCTAACCGAAAATTCTCCAGGTTCGGTTACAAAATCCACACGTTTAAATTGGTATTCAAAAAGCACTTCATTTACAAAATCGATACTTAGTTCGTTACCAACAGATACTTTTAAAGTATTCTTTTCTAGTTCTTTTTTTGTAACTACTTTCTCAAAAAGTGCATCAGGATACGTAACAATTATTGCTGGTTTTTTACGAGAGTTAATCCGGTTTAAAACCTCAGCACGTAGCAAAACGTTAGTATTATTGGTTTCTTCAATTTGGTAAGGTCTGCGGTAACTGCCAGGATAGAAGAGTACATCTTTATCATTAATGAGTTGCTCTAAGTCATTGAGGTAATATGCAGCTTCTTCTTTATCATCAAAAACCAATAGAAAAGGTTTTTCAGAAGTTTTAAAAACTTGAGATATAACTATAGAAAGTGATGAGCCAACCAGACCTTTTAAATGAGTTTTATTTTCGGCTTGGGCAATAGCAGTTTGCAGATTTTGCGTTTGCAAAGTCTGTGCATAGGTTTGGGTAATTGTCGTTTTAGGCAATGTCCTTATTTTGAGTTTGCAAATATAAAATTTTTTAAGCCTATCTATATTGGAAATCTTTTATTAGAATTATATTTGTTGTGACTAAAAAAATAAAGATATATGTCATTTTCAGATTTATTCGAAAGCGGATTTAAAAAAAGAAACGAGGACCATTTTGCAGCAATAGTAAGAGTTGCTATGAGCGATGGAATTATTAATGATGCTGAAAAAGCATTTTTAGACCGTTTGGCAACACGATTAGATATTACAGAACAGGATTATAAAGAAATACTTAAAGATTATAAGTCTCACCCGATTAATGCACCACACTCTTACGATGAGCGTTTAGAGCGTTTGTATGACTTAGCACGTATGGTTTGGGCAGATCATATTGAAGGACCTAATCAAGTATCTTTATTAGAGAAGCTATGTATTGGTTTAGGTTTTAATCAAGATAACATAAGGTATATCGCCGATAAGGCTTTGACACTTGTACACTACGAGGTTGATTTAGATGAATTTACAGATAAGATGAAAAACATGAACCAGTAATTTTAATTGTTTTTATAAGATATAAAAGAAGTCAAGTTTTAATTTGTCTTCTTTTTTTATGCATTTTGCATAAATTCCTCTGCCTTTTCCACCATATTTTTACTTCCGCAGATAAACGGTACGCGTTCGTGAAGTTCTGTAGGTTCAATATCCATAATTCTGGTAAAACCATCACTAGCCTTTCCATTGGCCTGCTCAGCTAAAAAGGCCATTGGGTTGCATTCGTATAGTAAACGAAGTTTCCCTTTTGCATTCATTGAACTTTTTGGGTACATATAGATACCACCTTTTATCATATTACGATGAAAATCCGATACTAAAGACCCAATATAACGTGATGTGTAAGGTCGGTCACCTTCTTCCATTTGGCAATATTTAATATAGTCTTTTATACCTTTAGGAAAATGTATGTAGTTACCTTCATTTACAGAATAAATACTGCCATTTTCAGGAAATTGCATATTTGGATGTGATAGGTAAAATGTGCCAATTGCAGGATTTAAGGTAAAGCCATTAACACCATGTCCTGTTGTGTAAACTAGCATTGTCGAGGTACCGTAAACGACATAACCAGCAGCAACTTGTTGGTTTCCTTTTTGCAAAAAATCTTTAATAGTCACTGGTGTACCAACAGGAGTCACACGTCTGTATATAGAGAAAATTGTACCTACTGAGACATTAACGTCTATGTTAGATGAGCCATCAAGTGGGTCGATGAGAACCACATATTTATTTTGATGATTTTCATCTTGGCTATTAATAGCAACAAAATCATCTTCTTCTTCACTAGCAATGCCACAAACAATATTACGCTTGGTCATGGTTTTTATAAATGTATCATTGGCGTAAACGTCTAGTTTTTGTTGGTCTTCGCCTTGGATATTTGTGTCACCAGCAGTGCCAATAATATCCACTAAACCAGCTTTATTTACCTCATGATTTACCACTTTCGCCGCTAATCTTATAGAATTTATAAGTCGGGATAACTCACCAGAAGTGTATTTAAAAGAGGATTGATTTTCGATAATGAATTCACCTAAGGTCTGGTTGCGTTGAGACATGCGTATATAAATGGATTTAATTTTTGACAAATATCGCTTTTTTTCCCAACTATAACGTTTTCGTAAATGAAATTATTTAAACTAAATGGTTCTTTTCAGCTATATTTGAAAACCATTACACAACTTATGAATCAACCACGTCTTGCCACCAAGGATGATATGCCAAGGGTTTACGAACTCATTAAAGAATTGGCAATTTTTGAAAAAGAACCAGATGCAGTAGAAGTTACTGTCGAGCAACTCGTTAGAGATGGCTACGGAGAGCACCCAAAATTTGTTTGTTTTGTTATTGAGGTTGAAGGCAAAGTCGAAGGCTTAGCTTTAATTTACACGAGATATTCTACTTGGAAGGGTGAAGTCATTCACCTTGAAGATTTAATTGTAAGTCAAGCGTCTCGAGGAAAAGGCTTAGGAAGTTTACTACTTGATGAAGTGGTTAAATATGGAAAAGAAAAAGGCGTAAAACGCATTTCATGGGAAGTATTAGATTGGAATGAGCCAGCCATAGAATTTTATAAGAAAAAAGGAGCTAACGTAATGCGAGATTGGGATGTGGTGCAGATGGATAGCCGAGCTATTGATGATTATATCAGTAAATTATAGATGAAAATATTCAAATTTGGTGGAGCCTCGGTTAAAGATGCTGAAGGTGTAAGAAATGTAGCTTCGGTTTTAAAAACTGTAGGCTATAATAACACACTTGTTGTAGTTTCGGCTATGGGAAAAACCACCAATGCTATGGAGTTGGTCATCAAAAATTATTTTGAGAATAAAGCAGAGCTTCAAAGTGCCTTACAAGATGTAAAAAAATTTCATAATCAGATTTTATTAGACCTTTTTGAGAATGAAAGGCATCCTGTTTTTCAAGCTGTAAAGTCTTTATTTACAGAGTTAGAGAATTTTTTAAAGGTCAATAAATCACCTGATTATAACTTCGTATATGACCAAACGATAGGGTTTGGCGAGCTTATTTCTACCACAGTTATTAGTTATTATCTTAATGAAATAGGACTCAATAATAACTGGTTAGATGTACGTATGTTCATTAAAACAGACAGTTACTATAGACGCGCAAATGTAGATTGGGATATCTCTCAAGAGCAGATAGCAAGAAATCTAAATACCAATATTTTAAATATAACTCAGGGATTTTTAGGGAGTGACACCAATAATTTTACAACCACTTTAGGACGTGAAGGTAGTGATTATACAGCTGCAATTTTTGCCTATTGTTTAAATGCTACAAGCGTTACTATTTGGAAAGACGTACCAGGGGTATTAAATGCCGACCCACGTTATTTTGAAAATGCACAGCTGCTTAACCAGATTTCTTATAGAGAAGCCATTGAGTTGGCATTTTATGGCGCTTCTGTAATTCATCCAAAAACGCTTCAGCCATTGCAACGAAAGGAGATTCCGCTTTATGTAAAATCGTTTTTAAATCCCCAAGAAGATGGTACAAGTGTGAGTAAAGGTAAAACCATAGAGCCAGAAATCCCTTGCTTTATCGTTAAGAAAAACCAGGTATTGATATCATTGTCATCACTTGATTTTTCATATATCGTAGAAGAAAATATAAGTGAAATTTTCAGCCTTTTACATTTGTATAAAATGAAGGTTGATGTCATTCAGAATTCGGCAATTAGCTTTTCAGTTTGTTTAGAAAACACATATAATACTCTTGAAAAGTTGCTTCAGCATTTAAAAGCAAAGTTTAAAGTCACAGCGCACAAAAATGTGAATCTTTATACGATTAGGTATTTTAATGAAGACGCTATTAGAAATCTTGAAAAGGATAAAACGGTATTACTGAAACAATTAACCCAAAAAACCGTTCAAATAGTAACTACCTAAACATTTACTACATTTGTTTTTATGACTAAATCATCAAACACAGGATTAGTATCCGCTAAAGAAGTTGCAAAAGCCATTAATGCAGATAAGTATGGATTTATGGGAACTTTTGCAGGTTGGATATTGATGAAAGTCCTAAAGATATCTACACTCAACAGAATTTATAACCGTAATAAAAATCTTAATAAACTTGAGTTTTTAGACGGAATCCTTGATGAGTTTCAGATAAAATTTGAAATTCCAGAGGAAGATTTAAAACGCCTACCCAAAGAAGGACCATATATTACAGTTTCTAACCATCCGCTTGGTGGTATTGATGGTATTTTATTACTTAAATTGATGATTGAGCAGCGAAGCGATTTTAAGATTATAGCCAATTTTTTATTACATAGAATTGAGCCTTTAAAGCCATACATTATGCCTGTAAATCCTTTTGAAGACAGAAAGGACGCTGCAAGTAGTATCACAGGCTTTAAAAATGCGATTATGCATTTACGCGATGGTCATCCGCTCGGAGTTTTTCCAGCAGGTGAAGTGTCTACATATCGTGACGGAAAATTAGTTGTTGATAAACCTTGGGAAGATGCAGCTATGAAATTGATTCAAAAGGCTGAAGTTCCTGTTGTTCCTATTTATTTTCATGCTAAAAATAGCCGCTTATTTTACAGACTATCCAAAATAAGCGACACACTCAGGACGGCGAAGCTACCATCAGAATTATTAACTCAAAAACGTCGCGTCATCAAAGTCAGAATTGGTAAATCTATATCAGTGAAAGACCAAAAGGGACATAGTGATTTAAAGGATTTTTCAGATTTCTTAAGACAGAAAACATATATGTTATCTCGTGCTTTTGAGGATAAACCAAAAATTTTAGACAATATTCAATCGTCATTAAAAGTCCCAAAACTTGCTAAGCGAATAGTGACGCCTGTGGATTCTCAAACTATGATTAATGAGGTTAACCATTTAAGAGAAAAGGATTGTAGGTTACTTACGAGTAAAAATTACGAGGTGTATTTGGCCTCTGCGCAAGATATACCAAACATACTGAGAGAAATTGGCAGACTTCGAGAAATTACTTTTAGAGAAGTAGGTGAAGGAACCAATGAATCTATTGACTTAGATGATTTTGATACCTATTATCACCACATGTTTTTATGGGATGCTAATACACAAAGAATTGCTGGAGCTTACCGTATGGGCTTAGGTTCTAAGATTTTTGAGCGTTATGGAATTGATGGGTTTTACCTTCAGGATTTGTTCCGTTTTGAGCCAGAATTGTATAAAATGATGAGTCAATCTATTGAGATGGGTCGTGCATTTATTATAAGAGAATACCAGCAAAAACCAATGCCATTATTTTTACTATGGAAAGGCATTGTGCATACCACCTTGCGTTATCCAGAACATAAATATTTAATTGGCGGTGTTAGTATTAGTAATCAGTTTTCAAACTTTTCAAAGAGTTTGATGATTGAGTTTATGAAATCACATTATTACGACCCTTATGTGGCACAGTATGTTCATCCTAAAAAAGAATTCAAAGTAAAACTGAAAGACGCAGATAAAGACTTTGTTTTTGATGCTACCGAAGCCGATTTAAATAAGTTCGATAAAATTATCGATGAAGTAGAGCCTGGCGCATTACGACTTCCTGTATTACTAAAAAAATATATAAAACAGAACGCTAAGCTTGTAGCGTTTAATGTAGACCCACTTTTTAATAATGCTGTTGATGGATTGATGTATATTAAAATTGCCGACTTACCAGAAAGTACTGTAAGACCAGTTATGGAAGAATTTCAATCGGAATTAGAACGTAAATTTATGGACAATAATGACAAGTAGAATAACTTCTGTTTTACTTCTTTTATCTTGCTTAATAACCCATGCTCAAACCTTAAAAGGTAAAGTTTTAGATGCAACAACAAAAAAACCTTTAGAGACTGTTTCTGTCTATTTTGATAATACAACTATCGGAACAACCACTAGCGAGATGGGCGAATTCTCTATAGATTATAATGATGCTGTTCAATCTACTTTAGTTATTTCGTTTTTAGGATATGAAAAAGTCTTTATTTCAGATTATAGAAATTCTTCTGATATTAAAGTAGAACTTAAAGCATCCGTAAATCAACTAGACGAAGTCGTTATAGATACTGATGATGGAATGCCTAGAGCTCAAAAATTGAAATGGTTTAGAAAGGAGTTTTTGGGTAAATCTGAATTTGGTAAATCTTGTAAAATATTAAATGAAAATGATTTAAGATTTAGATATAATAAGCAAAAGAGAACCTTAATGGCGTGGTCAAAAAAACCAGTATTAGTTAAAAATAAAAGTCTACAATACGAGCTTAGTTTTGATATCGTAGATTGTGAAATAGTCATAGGAAACTGGAATGCCGAATCGGTTATCTATACGGGAACCTCATTTTATAAAGATTTAAATACTAGAAGAAAGAAAAAGAATTTTAAAAATAGATTAAAAGCCTATAAAGGGTCGATACAGCATTTTATGCGAGCTTTATATCACAAACAATTTGAAGAAGAAGGTTATATATTTGGTAAGAAAGGATATAAAGTAAATCCTTATAAATTTTTTACAATTTCCGAAGCAAATAAAAATGGTATCAAAACTATAAGCTTAAAGAAAAGGCTAGATATTTTTTACAAAGACTTATCTGAATCGGTTATTCAAACAACTGATAGTATTCAGTTTTCAGTAGATAAATACGGTAATTATGCGCCCATTCCTGTGGTGCTTTTTGGAGGTTTTATGGGTAGTCAACGTATTGGTGATGCCTTACCATCAGATTATGGACTTACAGAAAACTAAAAAACTCAGAATAAAATTCTGAGTTTTTTAGTTTATGATTATTATAATTCTCTAAAACCAAGGTTTCTTACCTACTTGGTAGGTATTGTAAAATTCTTCATCGGATTTAGTTAAATATATTATACCTTCAATAAGTCCAACAATACCTAATAGCCAAGCCAATAGAACACCTATACCAACACAGGATAAAATTAGACCTACAATAAAAAGGCCTAGTAAAATTCCACCTTCAGTATTATAGCCTAAGATAAATTTGTGTACACCAAGCGCCCCAAAAAGTATTGCCATAATTCCAGCCAGAACTTTTTTGTTGTTCATTACTTCTTGTGCACCAGAAGCAAAGCTCCCTGCACTTTCTTTGGCGTCTTTAGCAAACTCACTAGCTTTTTCTTTAGCTTCCTGACCAAGCTTTTTGGCATCGTCTGCTAATTCACTAGCTTTTTGGCTTATTTTATCGCCCGTTTTTTTTGCGCTGTCTTTGGCATCGCCAATCATATCGTTAAGGTCGTCTCCTAAATTTTTATTATCGTCTGACATAGTTTTTTGTTTTAAGGTTAATATTTATTAGCGTTTAAAATAACAAAAAAACAATTCAAATTATTTAAATGCCGCATCAATGGGCTCCCATAATTCTATTTTATTGTTTTCGTTGTCAAGTATCCAAGCAAACTTTCCATACTCATAGGTCTGCATATCACCAACAATTGTTACACCTTCATCTCTTAAAGTTTCTATAAGAGTTTCTAAATCTTCGACTCTATAGTTAAACATAAAGTCTTTTTTAGAAGGTTCAAAGTAGGTGGTATCATCTTTAAATGGACTCCATTGTGTGGTTGCATCATTTCCTTCTTTGTCCTTCCACCAAAAGGTACAGCCGTAATTATCGGTATTAAAATCTAAGTGTTTTTTGTACCAATCTTTTGAGGCTTTTGGGTCTTTAGACTTAAAAAATAATCCACCAATTCCTGTGACGCGTTTTTTCATTAGTTTTATTTTTTAATAGTAGATTCGTAAATGTCAATCCATTCTTTAATAGACATTCTTCCTAATAACTGTTCAATTAAATCATAAGGAATAGCGTCTATTTTTTTAAAACGCACACAACTTTTACCCATATCTAATTTATAGTCTGAGTGTTTAGGGTATTCTGCAACAAACCAATCATACAGTTCTTTTTTTGCATAGATCCCCATGTGGTAAAATGCAATAAAGTTTTTTTGTGATGCCAGATTTAGAAATGGTAGTGGTGGAAAAGGCTTACAATGATACCCTGCTGGGTAGACAGATTTAGGCACAAAGTAGGCCAACATACCATAGCTCATTCCGGATTCTAAACCTTTTGGCATATTATCTTTTATAAGGTTATGAAGTTTTGTGATTGGAGCTTTCCGTTCTTCAGGAAGTTGACTTATATAGTCTTCTGGGGAGTCAGCTTTGTATTGCATAATATGATTGATTTATTTTTTACGTTGTAAAATTAACCCTGAAATTAAAGAAATAATAAAACCAATAATAAAAACAGTCAAGCTCATTACTACGAAATTAAATAGGGGATTTCTAAAAAGGTCTTGTTGAGATTCTAGTTCTTCAATTTTGGCTTTATATTCTTCTGTGGGTAATTCTTTTTTTATTTTTTCAACGGAATAATTATAGTACTCAGTTGAAAATTCTGGATTTATGACTTCAGTATAAATTACATTAATAAGCCCAAAAGTAAGTGAAGCTAAAAGCGTGATTAGAAGTCCAATTTTAAGTACTTTGCCAAAACTTATAATGCCATTGTTTTCTTTATCGCGATAATTTTTAATGCCAAAGAAAACAAAAGACAAGGATAAGACTATGGTTGCGTATCCAAAAATTTCACTTGTTGAAAAATCCATTTGGTCTTCAAATAGAAATGAAATCCCAAATACAGCAATTAGCAGTAAACAGCTGTAACCGCCAAATTTAATAATGGTGCGTTTCATGATTTTTAGTTTAAAATTAGGTCACAAATCTATTGTCTTGTTGCTACTTTTATGTCATACTAAAGTGCCAAATAGCGCTAACTTTCATTTAAAAGTATGATTTTCTTCATACAATAAAATTAGCAAAATTTTGCTTTGATTTTATCTACTATAGTTTGCGCCAATTTCTCTTTGCTTTCATTGGTCCAGCCTGCAACATGTGGCGTTAAAATTACATTGTCAGCATTTATGAGGTATTGAAAAGCTTCAGGCAAGTTACTTTTTTTTCCTTTTCGCATCCATCGAAATTTAGGTTCTTCAACTTTAAACAAATCCTCAAAAGATGTTTTTTCATATTCTAAAACATCTAAACCAGCACCTAAAATTTTTCCAGAATCTAATGCGCTTATTAAATCTTCTGTAACAACACTTTTGCCACGAGCTGTGTTTATGAGCCAAAAAGGGTTTTTAAAATTATTAATGAATTCAGTATTCATCATCTTTAGAGTTAATGGGGTTTGTGGTGTATGTAAACTTAGAACGTCGGCTTTTTCTTTCAATTCTTCTAGCGAAACTTGAGTGCAATTCTCATCTTCAACGTTTGGTTTAATGTCATAGCAAATGACTTTAACATCAAAACCTCTAAGTTTTTTAGCAAAAGCTTTACCCATATTTCCATAACCAATAAGTCCAACTGTTTTTCCATCTAACTCAATACCGCGATTAGCTTCTCGTAACCATTTGCCTTGTCTAACTTCCTTGTCTGCTTTGTTGAGTTTGTTAAACAAGGATAATAGCATGCCCAAAGCATGTTCAGCAACAGCATTCCTATTGCCTTCTGGGGCATTAAATAAAGTCACACCTTTAGATTCTGCATAATCACAGTCTATATTTTCTAAGCCGGCGCCAACACGACCAATGAACTTTAAATTCTTGGCAGCATCTAAAAATTGTTTATTAATGCTAAATCGGCTTCGGATAATAATGCCATCGTAATCAGATATTTTAGCTTCAATTTGAGATTTAGATGAGGTGTAATCTTCATGATTGGTAAAGCCTAAATCGTTAAGTTGATTTATGAGGAGTTGGTGGTTGGTGTCTATGTGAAGTATTTTCAAATCCAAGGGTATTCTGTTTGGGTCTTTTCATGTTCTATATCACCTGTATGCGCAGTGTTTAACATTTCGAAGAGTAGAAGATGTACTTCTTCGTCATTTTTAGTACATGGATTATGCTCCACACCTTTTGGCACTACAATGAGTTCTCCTTCTTTTACAATTTCGGTTCTATCTCTAAACTGCATATAAAGTGTGCCTTTTACAACTTGAAATAACTCATCTTCATTTTCGTGACTATGCCATACAAATTCGCCTTTAATCTTGGCTAATATTACTTGCATGTTATCCACCATTGCGATGCGATGTGGGTGCCATTGTTTAGTGAAAAGTGCGTGTTTGTCTTCAATATTTATTGCTTTAATATAGTAAAGTTACAAAAGCAAGGCGAATTATATACCTAGAATTAATCTGGCAATCCAAAAGTAGAGTAAAATGCCAAGGATATCATTACTCGTAGTTATAAAAGGTCCTGTTGCTATAGCTGGGTCAATTCCACGTTTATCTAAAAATAATGGGACAAATGTGCCAATAAGACCAGCCATTATAATAACAGCGACTAGTGAAACTGAAATAGCAAAAGCTGTGTTAATTTCTCCTTTAGTTGCCCAAACAAATAAAAATAAAAATATAGCAAGAATAACTCCGTTTAAAGCTGCTAAAAACATCTCTTTAAGTAATCGATTATTTACACTGCCTCTTACATCATCATTGGCTAAACCTTGAACGATAATGGCACTAGATTGTACACCAACATTTCCTGCCATAGCCGCTATTAGTGGTGTAAAAAAGAAAAGTACAAAAGCTTCGCCCTTAAAAGCTTCCTGAAAGCCTTCCATTATTAAAAAAGCACCTATACCACCAACTAAACCTAAAAATAACCATGGTAAACGTGCTTTTGTCAATTCTACAATACTATCGTCAGAATCTACATCTTGGGTAATACCAGCAGCTAATTGGTAGTCTTTATCGGCTTCTTCTTTAAGTACATCTACAATATCATCAATCGTAATACGTCCAACTAGGGTTTGTTCGTCATCTACGACTGGTATGGCTTCCAAATCGTACTTTGCCATTACTTTTGCTACATCTTCTGCACCATCATTAACATTTACCCAATCGACATTATCTTTGGCGATATCGGCAATTTTTTCATCGCTTTTAGCAGTAATTAAGTCTTTAAGCGAAAGACGTCCAATAAGTTTTTCTTCTTTATTGACAACATATATAGAGTGTACTCTTGTCACATCTTTTGCTTGTCCTCTAATACGACGTATACAACCAGCTACTGTCCAAGTTCCATAAACTTTAACCAATTCTTTAGCCATAAGACCACCGGCAGTATCCTCATCGTAAGCTAAAAGTTCTTGTATTTCGGCCTTGTGTTCCTGGTCTTCAATCTGGGAAATAACGGCTTCTTGACGTTCTTCTGGTAATTCTGCAATGATATCTGCTGCGTCATCGGTATCTAACTCTTCAACCTCTTCGGCAATTTCTTTTGTAGAAAGGTTTTCAAGAATTTTTTCTCGGACATCTTCATCAAGCTCCGTTATAATATCTGATGTGGTCTCGCTATCTAAAAGCTTAATAATATAGATGGATTTATCAAAATTTAACTCATCTAAAATCTCAGCAATGTCTGCGTAGTGAAACTCATTTAAAAGCACCTTTAATCCCTTGTCATCTTGATTTGAGATAAGTAACTGAACGTTTTCTAAAAGCTCGTCAGTAAGTTGAAATTGGATGTTTTCTTGAGTTTCTTCCACTAAGAAGTTTAATTCTTAAAAATTAATTTTCATCATTTTCAATTGAAGTGGTCAGCTCAATAAATTGGTCAACACTTAATTGTTCTGGGCGTTGCCCAAATATAGTATTTGCTTTTAAATTATCCGATAGATTAAATATTTTTAAACTATTACGCAATGTTTTTCTTCGTTGCTGAAAACTTGTTTTGACAACTCTAAAGAATAATTTTTCGTCGCAAGGCAAGGTATAATTCTCTTTACGAGTTAATAATAACACTCCAGAATCTACTTTTGGAGGTGGATTAAAAACATTTGGAGGTACAGTAAATAAATACTTTGCATCATAAAAAGCTTGTGTTAATACAGAAAGTATACCATATACTTTGTTACCTTCTTTAGAGCAAATGCGTAAGGCAACTTCTTTTTGGAACATTCCAGAAAACTCCGGAATTTGGGCACGCATCTCTAAGGTTTTAAAGACTATTTGTGAAGAAATATTATAGGGAAAATTACCGATTACGGCGAACGGCTTTCCTTTGAATACTAAGTTTAGGTTGTATTTTAAAAAATCTTTTTCATAAATTCTATCAGCGAGATGGAGATAGTTGTTTTTTAGGTAATCTACAGACTCAGTATCTATTTCTATAACGTGAGTTGTGGTGTTTTTTTCAAGTAGATACTTGGTTAACACGCCCATACCAGGGCCAATTTCTAATACATCATCGTAACCTTTTAAAGATAAAGTATCTGCTATTTTTTTGGCAATATTTTCATCTTTAAGAAAATGTTGACCGAGGTGTTTTTTTGCTTTTACGCTCATATGATTAATCCAAAGGTTTCTTTAATGAAATAAAAATAAGTAATAACCCTAAACCAAGTCCACAAAGAAATCCACCAACTGTTTCCCAAGGCTCAATATTATACTGCAAATATGTTAATATTGCTCCTGATGCTATAATTAGTACACTTATTGCTATTAGTAGCGTTTTGTTATTATATATTAAGTTATTCATGATTTTAAATGTCCGTAATGAGTAATAATTAAAATTTCAAACTCATTCTGTCACATTGAGTACTGAGAATAAACTAAAGTCGAAATGCCTTGTAAAACAATATTTTAGATTTAGCTACGCTGAACCTTACGGTTTCTCGACCACACTTCGACTACACTTCGACTACGCTCTGTGACTACGCTCTGTGACCACGCTCTGTGACCACGCTTGAAATGACAGAGAAATCATTATATTTTTCAATTTATGATTAAAAAAGGATAATCAATTCATGATTATTTAAAATTTACAGCATATTCATCAACAACTTCTAGTTCTGTTCTAAAGGCTACCATTTTATCGGCAAAACGCTTTAGACCGTCTTGACGCAATCTATCTGCATCGTCTCGGTAATAGGTGTCTAGTGCTTTTCGGGAATATGAACGGAATTGAATGGAATAGGTTTGCCCTCCCATTTCTTCATCGACCAAAACTTTTGAAAAGGTAGCTCTATCAAATTTTCCAGTAGACAAAACTTTTGGGATGTGCTCTTTAATCCAAATTAACCATTCGTCATGAACGGAATCGTCTATGTTTACGGTGACGTTGTATATAATCATACTATTAAAATTCTAAAGACCAAAGGTAATCCTTTTTGTAATCTAGTCCCGAAGCTTGAGGGTGGAGATTTAGCAAGATTTAATTAGACTTTGGTCTTTGAGAGATTATCTGATGTTTATTGAAAATTATAGATTAATTTATGGTATCTCCTCGCAACATCCTAAATTTCTTTCGGGCTTCGACAAAATAAATACTGTCTTCATGGTCAAAGATAATTTTTTCGTAGAGCTCTTTTGCCTCTTCAGGCTTTTCTAGATGTAAGTTATAGAGCTCTGCTAAATGATAATAAGCATCATCAATAAAGATATCTTCGCGATAATCGGCTATGATTTTTTGGTAATTTATTTCTGCTTTTTCGTATTGTTGTTGCGATTCGTACAATCTAGCTTGTGTGTATAAAGTTTCGTCAATAATACTTTCGCCAATGTGTTCAGTTAGTATTTTATCTAGTAGTTTTATGGCTTCATTTGTTTTATTCTGAAAGGCAAATAAGTCTGCTTTTGCGTAATATTTTAAAGCTGTTTGAGTGCTATCGTCCCACTTGTTGTCAGAAATCAACAGTTTTAAATCCAAAGCATCATTGGCAATCAATTGGGAAGTTGAAGCTTTTAAGACTTTGAGTTGAGACTCTGCCCATTCAAAATCACCTTTGTAGTAACTGGTCTTCGCAATTTTATAGGCAGCTTCTTGTGCAAGCGTACTATTTTTTAGGCTAGTTTTTATTTGAGTATAGAAAATAAGAGCCTCATTAAATTTTTCTTGAAGAACTAAAATATCTGCTAAGCGTAATTTTACCATGCCTTCTTGAAACGGCGAAATATCTAATTTATAAGCTTTTTTCAAAAATTCTGAAGCTGCCTTAGGTTGGTTGTAATCAAAGGCCAAAAACTGACCGTAAGACAACTGAAGCGACAAAGTAGATTCAAAGGTTCCAAAGGTTTCAAAAAGCTCTAGGTATCTTTTGTTTACATGTTCTAATTCTTTTTTGGACGCTGATTTTGTTTGTATCTCAAGTAAAGATTGATGCGCTAATAATAAGACATCTTTTTCCTGTGATGTGTCTAAAATATAATTGAAAATGGATGTAGCTGTCTCGTTATCTCCATCATCTCTGGCTGTAATGGCCAAGTCTATAATTCTGTCTAGGCTTTCAGGATTTCTTTTGTACAAAGCCTTTTCTTGCACAAAAGATTTATTGTATTGTTTCTCCTGCACATATAGCCAACTCAATAATTCGTACCAATAGATGTCAGGATTTGATTGAATTTTTTTAAGCAATAAAATGCGAAGTGACTTATTACTCTCGGTATCTCTATTTTCTGAAATAAACTGACTCAGATTTCGCTTTATATTATTTAGTGCATTTGGCTTGTAGGAGACATAATCGAGATAACTCGAAAACATATTTTGTAAATCACCCAAGTCGCCATAAATACGCGCTAGTTGTATGCTAAAGTTCTTTTCTGGTAATAATTCTGTCGCCTTCTTGTAAGCTTTTATAGCTTGTGGTAAAAGTGAATGTTTCTCAAAACGTTGACCTATACTGTATACGTAAGTTGGTCGTTCATCTAGGGCGCCAATTGCTTCTTTATAAAGGCTTTCGGCCTTGGCGATACTATCAGATAGTTGATAGTTATAGCCTAGTTCTACAACTAGGTATGGAACTCGATTGGTTTTTAAGCGTTTTTCTAAAACTACTTTAGCGCTATCGTATTGTTCTAATTGTTGAAAGGTTTCGACATACTTATAGATATAATTATAAGGCTTAGCTTTATACAGTGTATTATATAAAAGCAGTGCTTTTTTAAACTGGCCTTTCTTAAAATATGTATCTGCCAAATCTAATTGATCCTGTTCTTGCTTTTTAGTCATTTCCTGCACTTGTGCAAAATTGAAAGAAAAAACAGAGATAAAAAGAATAATTATGTATTTCTGAAACCTCATAAGTTGTAAATATAACAAATGGGACTTATAGATATTGCAAATGGTATCATAAAAAATGCCCAAGGTTACTTGGGCATTTTTTGATTTTATCTTATGTGTAAAAAACTAACTTATTTTATCAAAACCTGTATACGGAATTAATACCTCAGGGACTTTAATGCCATCTTCCGTTTGGTAGTTTTCTAAAATGCTTGCCAAAATACGGGGCAAAGCTAAAGAACTTCCGTTCAATGTATGAGCTAATTCGTTTTTACCATCACTGTTTTTAAAGCGTAATTTTAATCGGTTAGATTGAAAGCTTTCAAAATTTGAAACTGATGACACTTCTAACCAACGCTCTTGCGCAGCAGAAAACACTTCAAAATCGTAAGTCAACGCAGAAGCAAAAGTCAAATCACCACCGCAAAGTCTTAGAATTCTATATGGTAATTCCAATTCTTTCAAAATGTCTTGTACATGAGCAACCATGCTATCTAAAGCTTCATAAGATTTTGAAGGATGCTCAACGCGAATAATTTCAACTTTATCAAATTGATGTAAACGATTAAGCCCACGAACATGAGCACCATAACTACCTGCTTCACGTCTAAAACAAGGTGTGTAGCCAGTAATGCCAATAGGTAATTCATTTTCGCTGAGAATTACATCTCTAAAAATATTAGTTCCGGGAACTTCTGCTGTCGGAATTAAATATAAATTGTCTTCCATAACATGATACATCTGACCTTCCTTATCCGGTAATTGACCTGTGCCAAAACCAGAAGCTTCATTAACTAAATGAGGTAGTTGGTATTCAGTATACCCAGCCTCGGTATTTTTATCTAAAAAATAAGCAATTAAAGCGCGTTGCAAGCGTGCACCTTTACCCTTATAAACGGGGAAACCAGCACCCGTAATTTTATTACCCAACTCAAAATCGATGATGTTGTATTTTTTTGCCAGTTCCCAATGCGGTAAGGCACTATCATGAAGTTGAGGCATTTTGCCATCGCGTAGAGTTTCTAAATTGTCTTCATCTGAATTTCCTGTAGGAACTAACAGATTTGGAACATTAGGAATTTTATAAAGCAGTTCATTTAATGCATCAGCTTTCTCATTAAGTTGTTGCTCAACGGTTTTAATAGTTTCTTTAAGCTCAGAGGTTTTATTTTTGAGTTCGTTAGCTTTTTCTGCTTGTCCGGATTTGAATAAATTTCCAATTTCTTTAGAAAGTGTATTCATTTCGGCTTTTGTAGCATCGAGAGTTGTCTGCAGTTTGCGGCGCTGCTCATCAAAAGTTAAGACAGCATCAATGATTGGTTGGGCGTCGATATTTCTAACGGTCATGCGCTTTACGATGTCCTCGCTATTTTCTCTTATATAAGAAACTTGTAACATAGTTACTGTTTTTTGCGCTTAAAGTTGCGCTAATTATCAAACCGCAAAAGTAAAAAGATTTTACGGCTGGTAAAACTATTACTACCCTATTTTGAAGGTAAAAGCCAAGTGCTATGTTTAAATTGATTCCATTCAACTTTTGCCAAGTCAACATCTGGGTTAACATAACGTTTTGATGGTTTGCCATTCACGCTCAAATAAGATGTCACATAGATAGAAACAAGTATGCCTTCAGCTTCAAATTTTTGTTTCAAGCGTTGCGAAAACTGCCAGATAAAATCGGGTTTTGTCTTAACACTTCGTTGTTGTTTTTTAGTTAGATAATCATCAAGTTTTATGGGGATAATGGTATTTGTAGCATTATCAACAACTCTAAAATGAATACGTCCACTTTTAGATCTAAGCATCATTCGCCATGATAGGCGATGACCTTCTTCTGTCCATAGTACATGGTCTTCTATAAAATAATGACGAAGCGGCAACGCCATCTGAATTATAAAATAAATACCAAAACCTATCTTCAGAATAGTGTTGTAGTTGGGAACTTCAATATGATTTTCTGTATATAATTCTTTCTTTTTAAAGAATAGATTTCTAACTGTTTTAGCATCAAAAAAGAAGAGGCAAAAAGCTAATGACAAATAAGGGAATATGCCAATATGGAATACAAAAGAATTGAAAAGATGAAAAAATATAGAAGCGTAAAAGGCATACTTTCGGGTTGGCTTGTAAAGCAAAAGCGGAATTATAAGACCATCAAATAAAATACCAGAGTAAGCAATAAAGTAATGCATATAATTCTGCTGAAGCAGTTCTCCAACAATCGGAAAGTGAGACTTGTTTAGCATTAATAACCTAACGGCAGAGCCGTCTAACCAATCAGGATAAATTTTGGCTACAGATGCATAGGTGTAGACTATAAATAATTGAAGTATAAACACCCAACGGCACCAATTGGGCATGGACATGCGTTTGAGTTTAGGGTTGAGGTTTACGTCTACAGAGGCATACTTATGAGCAGGTAAAAGAACCATGATAAAACTTAAGAGAAACAATAAGTAGTAATGATTGTTGTAAGATGATTTTTGCATAAAATAAGTACCAGCCCACATTATGGCAAAACCTAAGGCACTCCAACGGTATTTATAACCAAACATAATTAGGAGTCCAAAAATTCCCATTAAGATATAATAAGCATACATCCAGTTTCCGGGTAAGGGTTGTAGCCAATCAAAACCCATAAAGTTGAATGTAAATTGGGGATTAATCAGTGTGTTTTTTACCCAACCTGTAAATATTGCACCTACAGATTCTAAGAAGCAGAGTAGACCAAAGAAAATCCTAAAAACAATAAGTGACGAATTATCAATATGTTTAAAAAGAAACGTATTCATTTTTTGATTTTATATAAGCTAGCGCATTTTTTTTATCAGATTTAAGTTGAGTTTTTAGTGCGTCGATAGAATTAAATTTATGTTCGTCTCTAAGTCTTGTGAGCATTTCAATGACAATTTGTTTTCCGTAAACATCTTTTTTAAAATCAAAAAAATGAACTTCGATTGATCGCGGCTTATTTTCTATAGTTGGGTTTAAACCAATGTTCATCATACCAAAGTAATGCGTATCTTCAATCTTTGCTTTCACGACATAAACTCCATCTTTCGGAATCAATTTATAGTCTTCTTCTATATATATGTTTGCTGTTGGGAAATCGAGCGTACGACCAATTTTTTGCCCTTTTACAACTCTACCGGTTAAAAAATAATTATAACCCAAATAGGAATTAGCAAGAGATACATTGCCATTAACTAATGCATTTCTGATTTTTGTTGAGCTAATGGTCACATTTTCGATATCTTTTGCTGAGATTTCTTCAATTTCAAAATTGAATTCTTTCGCAAACTTTTTTAGATCGGTGATATTAGCGCTTCTGTTTTTTCCGAAATGGTGGTCGTAACCAATGACAATTTGTTTGGCATTTAACTCATCTATCAATATACCCTTGACGTATTCTTCTGCCGATAATTTAGAAAACTCTTTTGTAAACGTTTTGACGCAAATTAATTCTATTCCAAACTTTTCTAACAATAATTTTCGTTCAGAAATGGTGTTAAGAAGCTTTATAGATTTGTCTTGATGGAGTACCATTCTGGGATGTGGAAAAAAAGTTAATACACTAGGGATTTGATTATTAGCTTGTGATAGATTAACTACTTTTTCGAGTATTTTTTGGTGGCCAATGTGCACACCATCAAAGGTTCCAATTGTTAAAGTTTTAGAGAAAAGATCATTATTCAGCGACATTGACAGATTTTTTATTTTTTGTTAAGGATATGTGAAAAAAAAGTATAAATTTGAGTCCATATTTGTTAAACTAAACTAAACTAATTCAATCTGAATGATAAAAAAATTACTTTTAACCCCTCATACAAAATATTTATATTCTTTTTTTAACTAACCTTTTTTAAAGTCTTTACTCCAAATATAATATTGTTTGGATAAAAGACTTTGATATATTAATCAAATTCACTTCAAATGAAAAACAAATTACATTTAGCTTTATCAGTTATGATGCTTACATGTGTGTTTTCGGCATTTGGCCAAAACTATTGGCAAAGCGTGTCAAAAACAAGTGTTGAAAGTTCGCAAAAGCATGCTAATCTTAATGAAGAACATTACGAGACTTACCATCTAGACTTTAATACCTTCAAAGCAGGTTTGGTTGGAGCTCCTATGCGAAATGCGGTAAGCAATTCTAGAACTATTATTTATTTACCTAACGAAAATGGTGAGGTAAAACCATTTAGAGTTGTTGAAGCTCCTATTTTATCAGCTGAATTGTCAGCAAGGTATCCAAATATTAAAACATATATTGGATATTCCGTTGATGAGCCAGGAGTAAGAGCACGTTTTAGTGTTACACCTCAAGGACTTCAGACTATGTTATCTTATCTAGATAAGCCAACATCTTTTACGGTGCCTACAAGTAAAGGAAATACATCTGATTATATCTCATACAACCGAGGTACAATTGTTAATAGTGTCAAGGATTTTGAATGTTTAACTTCCGCAGAAGTACTTCCTATAAATGCAAATGGTATTTCTGGTAGAGATGCTAACGACCAAATACTAAGAGATTTTAGAATGGCTATCTCAACAAATGGTGAGTACACAGAATTTTGGGATGATGGTGATGATACTAATGGTGATGCACAAGAAGATGGTTTAGCGCAAGTGGTGTCAACTCTAAACAGAAATAATGAAGTTTTTGAAGTAGACATGGCTGTCACTTTTACACTGGTTACAGGAACTGAATTAGTTTTTCCTAATCCAGCCACTGACCCTTATGGTGCTGGTGGTTTGAATGGCGCATTACAAACAACATTGACTAATGAAGTTGGTGAAGAAAATTATGACATTGGTCATTTATTTGCTTTTGGGCCTAAGAACGGAAATGCAGGTTGTATTGGTTGTGTTTGTGAAGACGGAGCTAAAGGTTCTGGTTTTTCACAACATGATTTTTTAGATAATGATGGTGGTCCATACATGAATGACTTTTTTGATATCGATTATGTACCTCATGAAATAGGGCACCAAATGGGAGCAAACCACACGTGGTCTTTTAATTCTGAAGGTACAGGTGTTAATATGGAGCCAGGCAGTGGTACTACTATAATGGGCTATGCAGGTATTACTGGTGCTAACGATGTACAAAATCATAGCGATCCTTATTTTCATTATGCAAGTATTGATCAAGTATTAAATAACTTAGATACTAAAACATGTCAAACAGAAATTACTTTAACTAACAACCCTCCAGTTGCAGATGCCGGTCCAGATTATACTATTCCAGGCGATGCAGCATTTATGTTAGAAGGTTCTGCTACGGACGCAGACGCTTCAGATGTTCTCACATATAATTGGGAACAGATAGATAATGGTGTAACTACTTCAGGAGATTTTGGCCCTACTAAGACCAATGGTGCTGTATGGAGATCTAGACCTCCAAGCACATCGCCTGTTAGAAATATGCCAATAAGAGAAAGAGTGTTAGCAGGTCAGTTAACCGAAACTAACCCCTTAGATTCTCCGGACAACTCTACATGGGAAACGGTATCTACTGTAGATAGAGACTTAAACTTTGCACTTATAGTAAGAGATCGTTCTGAGGCAGATGGCGTAGGTCAGAATCCACAATCTAGTTTTGATCAGATGACGGTTACTGTTGTAGATACTGGAGCTACGTTTGCCGTAACGTCTCAAACAACAAATGAAACTTGGGATGCGGGCTCTACACAAACTATTACATGGGATGTGGCAGGAACAGACGCCAACGGTATTGATGCTACAGACGTAGATGTTTTTATTTCTACAGATGGAGGTATGACGTTTCCGTTTGCAGCGGGCACTTATCCAAATACAGGAACTGCAGATATATCAGTACCAATAACTGGAGGTGATACATCAACTGCTAGAGTTATGGTTAAGGGTGCTAATAACATCTTTTATGCAATTAATACAGCAGATTTTTCTATTCAAGAGTCTGAATACGTATTAACTGCAGATGACCCTTCTTCTACGGAAGTATGTTTGCCAACAGATACAACATCTTACACATTTACTTATAATACATTCCTTGGTTTTACAGACCCAACAGATTTTTCTGCAACAGGGTTACCAATGGGTGTAACAGCGGCATTTAGCCCTGCTTCTGCGACTGCAGACGGAACTTCGGTAACAGTAATAATTTCAGGGATTTCTACATTAGCTACTGGTAATTATCCTTTTGATATTGTAGGAACATCTGGTGCTTTATCTCAAAGTGTTCCTGTAGATGTCACAGTATTTAATGATATGATAGCAGCTCCAGTTTTACTTGCACCTGCTGACGCAGCAACAGATTTAAATGCTGATAGTGTAGAGTTATCATGGGAAGTTAATGATAATGCTCTTGCTTACGAGGTTGACGTATCTACTGATGCAGGATTCTCGTCAATAGCAGAAGGAGGCGTTGTAGATGCTCCAATGACAGTGTATTCTCCTACTTCATTAATGGCAGATACAGAATATTTTTGGAGAGTAAGAGGTGTAAATGACTGTGGTACACCAGGAGAATACCTAACAGCAAGTTTTATTACTGCAAATATTGTATGTACAAATTATGATTCAACAGACACTCCAGTTGCTATTCCAGATGGAGCAGGATTCTTTGGGCCACAAAATGGTCCACCAGCCAATTCTGTATTAGAAATTGTTAGTGCTACAGAAATAACAGATGTTAATGTTACTGTTAATATAACGCACACATGGGTTTCTGATCTTACACTTATTTTAACAAGTCCAGCAGGTGATCAAATAACACTTACAAGTGCTTTAGGTGGTGACGGCGACGATTATGCAGACACTGTTTTTGATAGTGATGCTGCCACGTCTATTAATGATGGAGCACCACCATTTACAGGAACTTTCGCTCCACAAGGAGATTTGTCTGTACTCAATGGAACTATTGCAACAGGAACATGGACTTTAACAGCATTTGATGCTTTTTCTGGCGATACTGGAACTATAAATAATTGGATATTGGAAATATGCGGTGCTCCACAACCAGATGCTGACGGAGACGGTATTCCTGATGCAGTTGATAACTGTCCAGCAACAGCCAATGCTGATCAAGCAGATTTAGATGGTGACAATATTGGAGATATATGTGATGATGATGTAGATGGTGACTCTGTACTTAACGTAGATGACAACTGTCCAGAAACTGCAAATACAGACCAGTCTGATTTGGATGGAGACGGAATAGGAGATTTATGTGACATCGAGTGTTTCGATTTTGATTCTACCGATGTTCCTTTAGATATCCCAGATAATACACCAATAGGTGTTAGTTCTTCTTTGCTCGTTAACGAAGCAGCCACAGTTAATTCTGTAATTGTAACAGTAAATATAACGCATACCTGGGTTGATGATTTAACTATAAGCTTAGTTAGTCCTGCTGGCACTTCAGTGGTTTTAGCCTCAGGAGTAGGAGGAGATGGTGATAACTTTACAAACACTGTTTTTGATAATGATTCTAGTAACTCTATAGATTTTGCTTCTGCTCCTTTTACAGATACGTTTGCTCCACAAGGTGACTTGTCAGCGTTCATGGGAGAAGCAAGTGGAGGAGAATGGTCACTTTTTGTTTCCGATGGAGTAGGTGGAGATACCGGTTCTATTGTCAACTGGTCTTTAAAAGTGTGTACTATTTTGCCACAACCAGATGCTGATTCTGATGGTATTGCTGATGCAGATGATAACTGTCCTGATACGGCAAATACTGATCAAGCAGATGATGATGGTAATGGAATTGGTAATGTTTGTGACGTTGATAGAGATGGTGATGGTATTCTTAATGATGAAGACAACTGTCCTGATACCTTTAACCCTGACCAAGCCGATTTAGATAATGACGGTCAAGGTGAAGCGTGTCAAGAAGTATGTGATTCAGCAGTATCTGAAGATACGCCAATAGCAATTGCCGAAGAACAGGATGAACCACAGGTTTATATTTCTGAGGTATTTGTTGAAGATAATTTTATGATTGAAGATATAAATGTTACTGTAGATATAACTCATACCTGGAACGGTGATGTTAGAATTGCGTTGATTCCTCCATCTGGTATAGATGACTTTATTTTCTTATCTTTTGAAAACGGAGGCACTTCTGATAACTATGAGAATACTGTATTTGACGATGATGCTACAACACCAATAGGTTCTGGTTCAGGACCATTTGCTGGGGAGTTTATACCAGACACACCATTATCTACATTCAATGGCACAATGTCAAGAGGTACTTGGGGATTAGCCGTTGTTGATATGGTTGACGGAGACGGAGGCTCATTTAACTCTTGGTCTATAGATATATGTGGACTTGTAGATTTAGAAGATTTTGACGGTGATGGTGTTTTAAATGACGTAGACAATTGTCTATTGGTGTTTAACGATGATCAAGCCGACAATGATGGAGATGGAGAAGGTGATTTATGTGATGACGATGATGATAATGATGGCGTATTAGATGTTGATGATAACTGTCAATTTACACCTAATGCAGATCAAGCAGATAACGATGGCGATGGTATAGGAGATATTTGTGATCCGGATGATGATAATGATGATGTATTAGATGAAGATGATAACTGTCCTTTTACGGCTAACACAGATCAGGCAGATATTGACCTTGATGGTACGGGAGATGTTTGTGATGGCTTAACAGCTAACGATGTTTTATCACCTAACGGAGATTTAATTAACGATACTTGGACGATTATTAATATCCAAAGATTCCCTGGCACTAAGGTAAAAGTCTTTAGTAGATGGGGTGATGAGGTATTTGCTTCCAACAATTACAATAATGATTGGAATGGTACAGGACCTGGAGGTAAAATATTACCAGCAGGATCTTATTACTATATATTAGACCAAGGAGGTACAGGAGATACAATCATTAAAGGTTGGATGGTAATCATATTCTAAGTAAGCCTATTAATTAATTAAAACCAAAACAATGAATTTTCTTAAAAACTCAATAAAAATAGGTGCATTGTTGTTATTTGGAGTTATGTACGCTCAACAACAACCAAACTACGCACTGTATAGATATACAATGAACGCTATCAACCCTGCTTATGCAGGGGCTGATGGTGTATCAAGATTAACAGCTAACTTTAGAAGTCAGTGGATTAATGTCAATGATGCTCCAGAAACTCAGACATTATTTTTTGAAACAGCTTTAGGTGATAAAGTAGGTTTAGGGCTTAGCCTTGTTAACGATAATGTATTTGTAGAAAACAACACAAGTTTCATGGTTGATTTTTCTTATAAGTTACAGCTTAATGATGCTACTAATTTATTTTTAGGAATCAAAGCAGGAGGAAGTACGTATAATTTTGACCGTGGCGGATTAGCTAATTTAGCATTCCCTGTAGATCCAGCTCTAGGAAATCTAGATACTGGATTTAGACCAAATGTAGGTGCTGGTGCTTATTTAGTGAATGATAAATATTTTGTCTCATTATCTATTCCTAGAATACTCTTAAGTGAGCGTATTAATTTGGAGAACGGTCGTTTAACTACGGCTAATGAAAAAACACATTTTTATTTGTCAGGTGGTTATAACTTCGATATCTCAAGTGATTGGGAATTTAGACCATCTACAATGGTAAGATCCGTTGGTGGAGCTCCAATTGCGGCAGACTTAACAGGAGCTTTTAGATATAATGAGCGTTTAGAATTAGCGGCTATGTATAGAACAACTGGAGGTTGGGCAGGAATGTTAATGTTCAACTTATCCGATTGGATGGATTTAGGTTATGCCTATGAAGGTTCTTCAAGAGAAGTTTTAAATAACACTAATGATGGAACTCATGAAGTTCTTATACGTATTAGTTTTCCTAAAGCGAACTAATCGAATAAAGTCAAACAGATTTATATTTAAAAAGGCTTCTCGTTAGAGAAGCCTTTTTATTTACCATTAAAAGTATTCATTGTGTTTTTCATCCCAGATAAGACAAAAGACTTTATGACTTCGATAGACTTTTTAAGTCTTTCTAGTAATTGTTTTTCTTCCTCATTAGACCATTCGCCTAATACATAATCTACTTGTCTGCCTTTTGAAAAACTATCACTGATACCAAATCTAAATCGATTGTATTTTGTGGTTTGTAATTTATCCTGTATGTCTTTAAGTCCATTGTGGCCGCCATCACTTCCTTTAGTTTTTAAACGCAATGTTCCAAAAGGTAAATTAAGGTCGTCTGTTACAACGAGTAAGTTTTCTAAGGGAACTTTTTCTTTTTCAAGCCAATATTTTATGGCCTTTCCACTTAGGTTCATATATGTGCTAGGTTTTAAGAAAATAAATAGCCGACCTTTTAATTTGTAGGTAGCAATATCACCAAGCTTATCTGTAGAAAACGAAAATTCCTCGGTTTTAGCAAATTCATCGAGAATTTTAAATCCGATATTGTGTCGTGTATTTTCATATTTATCACCAACATTCCCTAAACCAACTACTAAGAATTTTTTCATCGGGTCAATTTTTTCTTTTGCTTTAAAAAGGTTAGTCAACCATTTCAACATCATCTTATTTCTTTATTCAAAAGTAAAAAAGCATCCTGAATTACAGAATGCTTCTTTTAATATATTAAAAAAGTATATATCTACTTTATTATTGCGCTGCATCAGCTGCTGGAGCTGCATCTGTAGTTTCTACATCTTCATCTTCTTCAACATCAATAACTGCTAATCTACTTCTTCTTACTTGGCAAACAACAACATTGTCTGGGTGCAGTAATTTGAAGTCATCATTCTTTAATTCAGAAATATAGAATTTACTTCCAATTTTTAATGGCGTAATATCTATTTCTATAAATTCTGGTAATTTAGAAGGGATAGCTTTTACTCTAAGCTTTCTGAAAGGAACCCTTAAGTTACCACCATTTAAAACACCTTTAGAGCTACCAACGGTTTTAACAGGAATATCCATTGTAATTTCTTTCTTTTCAAAAATTTGATAGAAGTCTACATGTAAAATTCTGTCTGTCACTGGGTGAAACTGAATATCCTGCATTATTGCATTATAAGTTTCTCCATTATCTAAGGCAATCACAACAGTATGCGCGTCTGGTGTGTATACAAGTTTAGAGAATGCCAACTCTAGTGCAGAGAAATGCAATGGTTTGTCTCCTCCGTATATAACGCAAGGAACCTGACCAGCATTACGTAAGGCTTTTGTTGATTTTTTGCCAACGCTTTCTCTTTGAGATCCATTAATTGTAATTGATTTCATTTTTAAAAGTTTAATTTGTAATAGTTAAATACCTCTTTTTGAGGGCTGCAAATGTACTAATATATTACCAATTATCCTTTTTTAAATTTAGTTTTTTAAACCCTAGAAAGTTTACATTACAAATTTAGAACTTATAGACTTATTATAATGTACGTTTTGCATAACTTCAGCAAAGAGGTCTGCACAACTCAAAACCCTTAATTTTTTACTTTCTTTAGTCAAAGGAATAGAGTCTGTAACAATTAATTCTTCAAGTTTAGAGTTTTCTAATTTTTCGTAGGCACTCCCAGATAAAATAGGATGCGTACAAATTGCTCTAACACTTAAGGCACCGCGTTCCATCATTAAATCAGCAGCTTTGGTAAGCGTCCCTGCAGTATCAACCATATCATCGACCAACACTACATTTTTTCCAGTAACGTTACCAATGAGCTCCATATGAGAAATTACATTTGCTTTAGCACGTTGTTTGTAACAGATGACAACATCACTTTCTAAAGCTTTTGAATAAGCATAAGCACGTTTTGAGCCTCCCATATCTGGAGAAGCAATAGTAAGATTATCTAAATTTAAAGACCTGAGATACGGTAAAAATATAGTGGAAGCAAATAAATGGTCTACTGGCTTTTCAAAGAAGCCTTGAATCTGATCCGCATGTAAATCCATTGTAATAATACGTGTAGCTCCAGCAGCTTCCAACATTTTTGCAACAAGCTTTGCTGCAATAGGTACACGAGGTTTATCTTTTCTATCTTGTCTTGCCCATCCAAAATAAGGTAAAACAGCGGTAATATGTCTTGCTGATGCGCGTTTGGCAGCATCAATCATCAAAAGCATTTCCATTAAGTTTTCTGGTCCTGGGTGTGTAGATCCAATTATAAATATTCTGGTGCCGCGAATAGATTCTTCATAAGATGGTTGGAATTCGCCATCGCTGTATCTAGATGTGATAACATTACCAAGCTTAACGCCATAGGCATTAGCAATTTTTTTAGCTAAAAATTTACTTTGAGTACAAGTAAAAATTTTTGCTTCAGTTGAGTCGTAAGGCATTTTTTGTGTTGTATTATGTTAGTTTGTTGCAGTTGTAAAAATATATTCAAATTTAGAAAAATATTTGCCTAGCAAAAAACATAAAACCTAGTATTTTTAGTTGATTGACAGAAATTATTTTCTATTTTTGCAATCCAATTTTAAGGCTCAAGTGGCGGAATTGGTAGACGCGTCGGATTCAAAATCCGATTTCTTCGGAAGTGTGGGTTCGATTCCCACCTTGAGTACATCCGGGGACAAATCAATATTATTTGGTTTGTCCCTTTTTTTATTACCTTTAAAGACCCTATGCACATTAGCAATTGTGAGAAGAATTGGATATATACCTTTGGTTCGAACTTGAAGTTTTTCAAATAGAAACTTTTTTGGAAAATTGGAAAAATCGATCCTACGAGTTGTCTTTTTTAATCTAAATCACACACTTCAAATTGCTTGTCGAAGGATTCAAGTTTTTTAATTTTTCAAATGACTGTTCCATATCTTTAAGCTCCTTTAATTGCCCATGACTACGAAACTTAGCTTTTTGATATTCGGTAGAACTGAATTCTCCATCAAGATAAAGATCTTGTAAGCGAATCAGTTTTTGCTTCAGAGATTTAACCTTTACATAATGCGTTGGACGTAATCTTTCTCTTTTAGTTTGGCTTTTCAAGTATCTATATCATTTTTTGAAGAAGATATAGAATTTTACGGGAGCAGAAATCGTAGTCTCAAAAAACGACACTCATGACCAAGTGGTTTGTGACCTTAAGGTGTTAATGCTGCTTTGAGACCAGAAGCAACAGAATTAGGGCATATATTTTGGCACACGCTCTAAGGACGTGATAAAAACAGAAACGTTACTGCTGGTTGGGATTTACAAGAATTACGGAGTATTCAAGATTACCCTCTGAAATATGCGCTATCCTCTGCAAGTGGTGTTTCTGAAGTAGCTTCCATTGGTGGTTATGTCCAAGAATACCAAGTAGATATTAATCCAGAATTGATGCGTCAATATAACATTGGGTTGCATCAGGTTGTAAAAGCAGATAAGGAAAGTAATAAAAACATTGCTGCACAAACTATTGAAATTAATAATGCTGAATATTTAGTGCCTGGTTTAGGTTATGTAAAATCTATTGAAGACCTAGTAAATAGGGTCGTTACATCCTAAGATTATACAGCAATACCAATTAAAGATATTGGGAAAAGTCTCATTAGGTCCAGCAACAAGAGGTGGTTTATTAGATAAAGAAGGTGCAGAGCTTCTTGGTGCTGTTGTAGTAGGGCTAAATCTATTCTCATAGACCGCATTAATTACCAATTTAGAAACTCACAGATAGAGAAAATAAACAAACTACGCCCTTTGTCTTTTATAATTAAATAACTCTGTAAAGAACTTTTTTATATAGAGATTCTACAACATAATGCGAGGCAGTACGCTATAGGGTTATGCGGGTAAATATTAAAAAATAATGAATTATTATCTCAATTAATGGCTTCAGCCTTTGGTAAGGCATCGTTTGGCAAGTTGTAGTTTAACGGTTAAAAATAGCATTTCATCCGATTTTTTTAAATTTAATTTTTATAAGTCTAAACCGAATATTACAAAAAAATAGGGTCGTTTTAGTTTAAAAACCAATCATAAAACACGCCCTGTAAGCCATTAAAATTCATAAAAACAGACAGATAGGATAGATTACTAAAACGGAATTGTATAGTTTGCTGTTGTGCCAAAAATAACAAATAATACATTTTATTAGGTATTGTAAGATTTTAATCACACTTTTATAGTACAAAAATTAATTAATAGGTATCATGAAAGATAACTTTACGCACTGCAAAAAATTAGCAACAATAGGTTTTAAAATGCTAATCACACTCACTGTGATTTCTAATTTTAATGTATTACAAGCAAGTAATATTAAGATTACAAATGTTGTAGAGGAAGCTCAAAAGGTTACTCTAATAAATACCCTTAATAAACCATCTTCTGTTTTTGTAGAAGCAAGTTTACCAGAGGCACAACTCTTAACACAGGCGGTAGTAAAAGATACCCAAACCTTACACCTGTTTTCTCATGGTAAGCCAGGTGCCTTAT
>NZ_JABDQL010000090.1 GCF_013042245.1 Winogradskyella sp.
ATAAATTGATTTTAATTTAATCTATAGCATTGAGTACTTCGACTGTGCTCAGCATAAACTAAAGTCGAAATGTATTAAAATCAAGTGCTTATATTTAGCTACGCTGAACCTTACGGTTTCTCGACTGCACTTCGACTACACTCTGTGACCACGCTCTGTGACCACGCTCGAAAATACAGAAAATCAGGTTTATTTTTAGCTTATGATAGTTAGGGGATATACAAAATTGCAATATTATAATTCGAAACTACGACTTATAACTTCAAATAATGTGAAATAAATACAAAAGAAATGTCAATTATTTGATTTTCATTTCGGTTTTAGCACCATCTATTTCAATAGTGTAAACGCCTTTTGGTAAATAATATTTTCCGTTACTAGCTTCATTGATATCGATGCCTTTATTTTCTTTTAGTAACGCTTTCCTTCCTTTTTTTGATAACTCTAAATTGTAATCGATGTAGTTATAACCTTTGTTTGTATCAACTTTAATTTCGTTTAATGTTGAGCCATTTTCGGATAAAACTTTAATGGTTTTTGCTCCTGAAGAATTGCTAAAAAATTGAATCGTAGTTTCTGGCTCATACGCCTCTAACCATTTGCTCCAAGAACTTCCCCAACGGCTAGAATGTCTTATAGAATTGATATCAAAGAGTGTTACCGCTTTGGATTTCATATCAGCATCCATCATTTGAAGTGGCGCGATATTTGCCTTATAAATACTTCGTCCGTGGGTTCCTAATAATAAGTCCTGAGCTTCAGGTTGAATAACAATATCATGAATGGCAACATTAGGAACACCATTTGAAAACACCTCCCAATTTTTACCTTGGTCAAAAGACACATAAGCACCATTATCTGTTCCTAAATACAGGATATTTTCGTTTTCAGAATCTTCACGAATCACATTTACTGGAGACGCGGGTATATTCCCCGAAATGTCTTCCCATGTTTGTCCGTAATTATCACTCATATAAACATACACGTTGAAATCGTCCCAACGGTAACCATTTAAAGTCACATAAACACGCTCTTTTTTATGCTGTGAAGCTACAACGCGACTAACCCATAAATCTTTTGGAAATGAAGATGAAATATTTGTCCAACTTCCACCAGCATCTTTAGTGACGTATACCAAACCATCATCACTACCTGTGTAAATTAACCCAAATTTAAAAGGGCTTTCACTAATTGAAGCTAATGTCCCGTAAGCTACATTTCCTTTTTTACCACCGTTAGTTAAATCTCCACTAATAGCTTCCCAATCATCGCCTTGATTCATACTTCGCATAAGTTTATTTCCACCGAGATACAAGATATCTTGATTGTGTGGTGATAATAAAATCGGCGTTTGCCAATTAAATCGGTATGGGTTTTCGCCTAGAATATGCTTTGGCTGTACGTATTTTCGAGCTCCTGTTTCTAAATTTAAACGGTAATAATTCCCAAATTGAAATCCTGTATAAACTATGTTAACATCACGATTATCTATCTGAATTTGCATACCATCACCACCCATAATGGATTCCCAAGGATATTGCCCACGCTGGTGCCAACCTTTATCTTCTCTGGCATTATTTGCTCCTTTCCAGACACCATTATCTTGTAATCCACCGTAAACATTATATGGTTTTTCGTTATCAACATTTATCGCATAAAACTGCCCGACAGAAGGTGAATTGTTTTTTATCCAATTTTCGCCGTCATCATAAGTAATATTAACACCACCATCATTTCCATTAACCAAATGGTTTGGGTTTTTAGGATTTATCCAAAGTGCATGATGATCCGCATGCACATTTTCTGCGCTAATGGATTTAAAAGTCTTTCCGCCATCTTTAGATTTTACAATGGGTACACCATAAATATAAATATCATTTTCATCAGCAGGTGATACGTGGATATGCCCAAAATAATACCCGTAACTAAAGTAGATACCATCTAGATAATCGTCATGTGTTTTCTTCCATGTTTTTCCGCCATCTATACTTTTATAAACCTCAGCACCAACCACTGGCGTGTCAAACAACATAGAATTAGCGTCTTCAAGATATTTTGCCAAATCAATTGGTTTTACGTTTCCGCTTCGTACCATTTGCTTTACATTTTCAGCACGGTATTTTTCTTGAAAACCATTAGTCTTCAAAAAGGTATTTAGTTTTTTATCGTCGAGTGCTAAGAATTCAGCATTAGACATTTTTTTAAAATCGTCTTTAGATAAACTTTTTCTATCTGAATTTTTTGTTGAATTGTCAGGACGTCTAAATTGGCTATCATGTACTGCATAAACTACATTGTCGTTAAAAACAGCGACACCAATTCGTCCAACACCTTCGCCCGTTGGGAAACCGCTAGCTTCGCTTGAAACCTTTACCCAAGTGTTACCAGCATCTGTACTTTTATAAATAGCGGAATTGGCTCCTGCGCCTTCAAAATTCCATGCCTTACGATCTTTGGTCCAAGACGTTGCAAACATGACATCGTAATTATTTGGGTTTTGCTGTAAGTCAATAATTCCACTCATGTTGTCAACAAACAATGTCTGTTTCCAAGTTTTTCCTCCATCGGTTGTTTTATAGATACCACGTTCAGAATTTGGAGAGTATAAATGCCCTGTTGCTCCGACAATCACAACATCTGGATTTTCTGGATGAATTAAAATTGGTGCAAAATGATGCGCATCCATCAATCCTAAATTGTCCCAAGATTTTCCGTTGTCTGTAGATTTTAAAATCCCGATACCTGCATAACTACTTCGTGAGGCATTGTTTTCACCTGTACCAACGTATATTGTTTGGGTTGGCCAATGCACAGCAATATCACCAACGTTTTGAGTGTCTGAAGAATCGAGAATAGGCGTAAAAGTGGTCCCATTATTTTTTGTGTGCCAAACACCTCCAGACGCATAACCCACATAAAATTCTGAAGGCATATCCGGATTGACATCCACATCGACCACACGACCACTCATAATTGTTGGTCCTATATTTTTGAAAGGCACATTTTTTACTAGAGAATTTTCTGCTAGTTGTCGTTTTTGCTCCAAAGCTTGCTTCACCTCATCTGCAGATGTCGCGGGTTGTTGCGAAAACCCTATAACTGAAACTGTGAAAAATAAAAATGAAAGTAATTTTGAATAGTTCATGGTGGTTGTTTTTTAAGTGGCATGAAATTAACTAATCTCTTTTCCGCTTCAAAATTGCTAATAAAAGTTTAACAGATTATGTAAACTTCTTGGGCTTGCGTTTTGGTTTGCTTATTTTTGAATTCCTACTAAAATTACTAGCAGCTATAGCTCAGTTTTATACTTAAAACAAATAACCATGAAATACGATTTAATTGACCGCAACCTCTTTATAAAAAACCGTAAAAACTTTATGGCACAGATGAAGCCAAGTAGTTTAGCCGTTTTTAACTCTAACGACATTTATCCGGTAAGCGCAGACAGCACGTTGCCTTTTGCACAACACAGAGATATCTTTTATTTAAGTGGCGTAGACCAAGAGGAAAGTATTTTGGTGCTTTTTCCAGATGCTCCAAAAGCAAAACATCGTGAGGTTTTATTCTTAAAAGAAACCAATGAGCACATTGCCGTTTGGGAAGGCGAAAAATTGACCAAAGAAAAAGCTTTTGAAACCTCGGGTGTAAAAACAGTATATTGGCTTCAAGATTTGGAAAAAGTGATGTTTGAACTCATGACGCAATGCGATACGGTTTACATAAATACCAACGAGCATTACCGTGCTAATGTAGAAACAGAAACTCGCGAAGATCGTTTTACCAAATGGCTAACAGAAAAATATTCTGCACATAATGTTGCGAAAAGCAATCCTATTTTACAGCGTTTACGCTCTGTAAAAGACCAATTAGAATTAGACTTGATGCAACAGGCTTGCGATATTACTGAAAAAGGCTTTCGTCGTATTCTAAAATTTACAAAACCTGGCGTTTGGGAATATAACTTGGAAGCCGAATTTATGCACGAATTTTTAAATAATCGCTCTAAAGGCTTTGCTTACACACCAATAATTGCCTCAGGAAATAACGCCAATGTATTGCATTATATCGAGAACAATCAGCAATGCAAAACTGGTGATTTAATTCTGTTAGACGTTGGTGCAGAATACGCCAATTACTCCAGTGATATGAGTCGTACTATTCCAGTTTCAGGGACGTTTACGGCTAGACAAAAGGACGTTTACAATGCAGTGAATCGTGTTAAAAACGATGCTACAAAACTCCTCGTTCCAGGAACACTTTGGGAAGACTACCACGTTGAAGTTGGAAAACTCATGACCTCCGAACTTTTAGGCTTGGGCTTACTTGATAAAGCCGATATTCAAAACGAAAACCCAGACTGGCCAGCGTATAAAAAATACTTTATGCACGGTACATCTCATCACATTGGTTTAGATACGCATGATTACGGTTTACTCCACGAACCTATGACAGCCAACATGGTATTTACCGTTGAACCCGGAATTTATATCCCTGACGAAGGTTTTGGTATTCGTTTAGAAGATGATGTAGTGATTCAAGAAAGCGGAGAACCTTTCAATTTAATGCGAAACATTCCAATTGAAGCTGAAGAAATAGAAGATATTATGAATAATGCAAATCAAGGGTTGGTAAATAGATAAAAAAACAAGCTTAATTCATTGAAAAACAACGTCTTAAACTTGTTTAAGTTATTGATTTTCAGTATCTTAATAGTCGATTTCAACAAGATTATTTTGGATACAAATAGCAATAACGAGGATTACAAGTTAGTAAAAATTTATGATTATGTCTGTGAAAAATTTGAAACACATTTACAATTTGAGTGTGAGAGATTCAGTAATAATAATAAGCCAAAGTTAACTGACCAAGAAATTATAACCAT
>NZ_JABDQL010000094.1 GCF_013042245.1 Winogradskyella sp.
TTTCCAATATAGGATTTCCCACTTTATTTATATCTTCATTTCGACCAAAAAAAGAGATATGAACAAAAGTACAAACTTTAGTGGAACTCCTGTCGTAAAGCAAATTTTAGAACATATTTTACCTGCAGATATTTCTCGGACAGCAGAAGCACATAATAGCGATAAGTATTATAAACGATTTAAAACATACGATCATTTAGTAACAATGATTTATGCTACCATGAGCGGTGTATCTTCGTTAAGAGAACTTACCTCTGCTATGCTAGCCTGTGAAGGACGTATAAGTCATCTAAATCTTCAATATTTTCCTAAACGAAGTACTATTTCTGATGCTAATAAAAACAGAAGCAGTAAGGTCTTTGCAGATATCTATCGTACATTATATGAACGTTATGCTCCATTTTTATCGGACAGTAGCGCTTTAAAGCCTCCAGTAAAGAATTTGAAGATTGTTGATTCCTCCACGATTAGTTTATTTACAAATATCCTTAAAGGTGTGGGACGCAATCCTATTAATGGTAAGAAAAAAGGTGGAATTAAGATTCACACCATGATAAATGCTATGGAAGATGTTCCTTGCCTAATTCGCTTTAGTAGTGCCGCTACGCATGATCACACATTTCTAAAGGAGCTAAAGTTAGAGAAAGACTCTTTTGTTGTTTTTGATAAAGCGTACACCGATTACAACCAATATTTACAATGGACATTGGACGATGTTTACTTTGTGACTCGACAAAAGGACAATGCTGTCTATAAAAGTATAAAAGAGTTTGACTTAGATGATAAAACCAGTGATGCCGTGTTAAAAGATGAACTGATAGAAGTTACAAAAGATGGAAAATCCATTGAAATTAGAAGAGTTGCATATTGGGATAGCGAGAAAGAAAAGTTGTATGAGTTTATAACTAACAACAAAGAAATATCACCAGACAAAGTAGCTGATATTTACAAGCATAGGTGGCAAATAGAAACAATGTTTAAGCGATTGAAACAAAACTTCCCATTAAAATACTTTCTTGGAGATAATCAAAATGCAATTGAAATACAGATTTGGACGGCACTAATTATCCAATTAATAATGTTAGTCATTCAACGTAAAATTAAGCGTAGCTGGTCATACTCCAATATGGTGAGCATTATAAGACTACATCTGATGACATATATTAACCTGTCGAAATTTCTTGAAAACCCTGATCAGAAATGGGCTCAATTAACCAATAAACCACCCGATAATCAGCTCGAAATATTCACATAGATACCATGCTTTTGAATAGAAGTAAATTTGAAACAGTTTTATTGAGCTTAAAAGACCATATTAATCAATTACGTATTTTTATCGGACACTACTGTATTCTATTAATAAAAAAACAGTATATTTAACATTGTTAGTAAGACAATCCCGTTAACTCAAAAATGCTATTTAGTTCTATAAAATCTTACAGAGGTGAGACATGGAAACACCTTGTATATCCAGAATCCCACGATATCTTATATTCCGAAATAATTTATATTTCAAACTATGGTAGATTATTACGCGAGGTAGATAATGAAACAAAACTTATAAAACCTTACAATCTTAACGGCTATCCCCATGTTAAAATAAAAACAAATAAATTTAAATTTTATAAGAATTCTAAAAGACGCATTTTTAAAGGTTATTATGTGCATAAATTAGTAGCAAATCACTTTTTAGAACAAGGCGATGGAATTTATGTTATTCACTTAGATTATGATAAACTGAATAACGAAGTGAGAAATCTAAAATGGGTAACAAAACGAGAAAAAGAGTTGCACCAATGGAAGAATCCTGTTTTCATCGAAGCAAAGAAAAAGATAAAGCGCCCTTATGCAAAACTAACTGAGAACAATGTAAGACTTATTAAAAAAATACTTAATAATCCAAATAGGCGTACAAGATTAAAAATTATAGCAAAACGCTTTGGAGTAACAACAACTCAGCTTAATAGAATTAAGTCTGGAGAAAATTGGGCGGATGTTCCGTCACTTTAATAATATCCAATAAAAAAGCTCTGATAACGATAATTATCAGAGCTTTTTTTATGAGTAGTGAGTAATATAAATAATTTCTTATTTCGTAAAAGGTACAGCAACTCTAACTTTATCCCAGCCCATATGCAAGTGTACACCATCATCAGATGGTACAAAAGCCATAGAAAAGGCTTCTAAAGATTTGTCGCTCATGGTTACAGGAACTTTAATACTAGCAACTATGTTTTCTTTTTTGTAACCAGAAGCACCCCAGTTATTTAAATCAGAACTTACAATAATTTTCCACTCTTTTTCTCCAGGAATTGTAAATAAAGAATATGCTCCAGCTTTTAATTTTGTTCCGTTGAGGTTCATGTCAACATGTAGTATTAATTCAGTAGCTTCATTTGCTCCAGTTCTCCAAACTTTTCCGTAAGGTGCTAAATCAGTTCCTACAGTTCTTCCTTTGAGCTGTGGTCTACTGTAATATACTTTTGCTAATTGTTTGTTTCCTCTTCCTATAGAAGTAGCATCCATTGGGCTTTTATCTAAGTCTCTAAATTTTTGAGCATCTACATTGTATGATACTAGCATCATAAAAGCGAAAGCGATAGTGGTTAATAATCTTGAATTTTTCATAAGTGATAATTAAATTTTAAAATTTAAAATTAGTGAGTTATTTAACGTATCGGTTGTAAAGAATTATTAAAATTTACATATTGATAGTAGAAAGGCTTTATATGATAACTTTTTGTTTTATTATTAATTAAAAATAGCTATTTTTAGTTTCATATTGTAACTAATAATTAAATTTATATTTATTAAATGAAAGTTTAAACTCATATTTGCTTCATAATAATATTTAAAATAATAGTTATGTGCGGAATTGTATGTGCGTTTGATATAAAACAGAAATCAGAAACTCTAAGACCTCAGGTTTTAGAAATGGCAAAATTTATTAGACATCGTGGTCCAGATTGGAGCGGAATTTATAGTAACGAAAAAGCAATCATGGCGCATGAGCGTTTGGCAATTGTCGATCCTGCATCTGGAAAGCAACCACTTTTTAGTGCTGACGAAAAACTAATTCTAGCAGCAAACGGAGAAATCTATAATCATAGAGAATTACGTGCGCAATTTCCAGATTATAAATTTCAAACGGAAAGTGATTGTGAAGTTATTTTGGCATTGTATCAAGAAAAAGGACATGATTTTGTTGATGATATGAATGGTATTTTTGGTTTTGCCATTTACGATGTTGAAAAAGATGAATATTTCATCGCTCGTGACCATATGGGAATTATTCCATTATATATGGGTTGGGATAAAGACGGAACATTTTACGTAGCCTCAGAATTAAAAGCTTTAGAAGGTGTTTGTACAAAGATTGAATTGTTTCCTCCAGGACATTACATGAGTAGTTGTGATGGAAAATTAGTAAAATGGTACAAACGCGACTGGTCTGAATACCATACTGTAAAAGACAATGAAACAAGTATAGCAGAAGTAAAACAAGCTTTGGAAGATGCAGTACATAGACAATTAATGAGTGATGTGCCTTATGGTGTATTGTTATCTGGTGGATTAGATTCTTCAGTAACTTCTGCCATTGCAAAAAAATACTCAGAAAGACGTATTGAGGCAGATGATAAAGAAAAAGCGTGGTGGCCGCAATTACATAGTTTTTCTGTTGGTTTAGAAGGTTCTCCAGATTTGGCTGCAGCCCAAAAAGTAGCAGATTATATTGGTACTGTGCATCATGAAATTAAATTCACAATTCAAGAAGGTTTAGATGCTATTAAAGATGTCATTTACAATATTGAAACTTACGATATTACAACGATACGTTCTTCAACTCCAATGTATTTGATGGCGCGAGTCATCAAGTCTATGGGAATTAAAATGGTATTATCTGGCGAAGGTGCGGATGAAATATTTGGAGGCTATTTATATTTTCATAAAGCGCCAAATGCCCAAGAATTTCATGAAGAAACTGTACGTAAATTAGATAAATTACACATGTACGATTGTTTACGTGCCAACAAAAGTTTAATGGCATGGGGAATTGAAGGTCGTGTACCATTTTTAGATAAAGAATTTATGGACGTGGCCATGCGTATCAATCCTAAAGATAAAATGATTAATGGCGAACGCATGGAAAAATGGGTTATCCGTAAAGCATTTGAGGATATGTTACCAGAATCTGTAGCTTGGAGACAGAAAGAGCAATTTAGCGATGGCGTTGGTTATAGTTGGATAGACACTCTTAAAGAAATTGTAGAGCAAGAAGTAACAGACGAACAATTGGCAAATGCGAAGTTTAGATTTCCAATAAATACACCGCTTAACAAAGAAGAGTTTTATTACCGTTCTATTTTTGAAGAGCATTTTCCTAGTGATGCAGCGGCGTTAAGTGTGCCACAAGAAGCTAGTGTAGCATGTAGTACTGCGATAGCTTTAGAATGGGATGAGGCATTTAAAAACATGAACGAGCCAAGCGGAAGAGCTATTGCTCAAGTACATGATGATGCATATTAATGAGATTCCTAGTTTTCAAGATGCAGTCACAGAAAACTTGGCTAGGTCTAATTAATGCCGCAGTATAGCGGTATCTAATAAATTAAAGGTTTAAAAGGTGTTAGGTTAACAAACAGGGCAAAATCATACTTTTAAATTTAATATTTTGAGCAAATAGTCTTCATTCCACCCAGCTTCAAGCCTTTTGCTTTTCATAGATAGTTTTTTAGAATGTTCATTCTTCAATAGGTTTAAAGCA
>NZ_JABDQL010000100.1 GCF_013042245.1 Winogradskyella sp.
TTTCATTGGTCTCATTCGTTAGTTGAAACTATGCACTTTTAGTGCAAGACTTTCAGTTTCTACAAACTTTTTATTGTCGATTTGCTTCATAATTCTTCTAAATTTCATCTTCACTATAATTTTAAAAAGCAATTTCATTGCTTAAAGAAACCTATGGACTTGCAGTCCATAGTGGTTTAGTTGAGTATTCTTAAATCAAACTTTGCACTATAAGTCTTAGCCTATTAAAGACATCATAGCATCCAGTTATCATTAATTTTATTTCCATATTCGGTATAATTCTTTGAAAACAATATCAAATCATCCCAATTTTCTTCTATTAGCGTCGCTTTTTTCTGTAAGACCAATCTTTAATTTTTTTTCAATCTTTATAGATTCTGAAGGGTTATTACATTGTACAAACCATTTTAAATCAACAGGCAATCTTTGTGCGGTGTAACTAAACTTATTACTTTTTCCTTTATGTTGTGTGACTCATCTTTCTAAATCATTTGTTATACCAACATAATACGTCTTATCAGAACATAATAATTTATAAACGTAGTAAAACTTCATTAGACTCTAGTCGTAATAAATTTTATTGACTATCCTTTTTTAATCATAAAAAAAAAATTTAATGATTTCTCTGTCATTTCGAGCGATAGTCGAGAAATCTAAAGTATTGTTTTACAAGGTATTTCGACCACGCTCAATGTTACAGAATGAGTTTGAAATTTTAATTATTACTCATTACGGAGATTCAAATAAATTTTTAAATAACATAGACTTCGTCAAGCTCATCGAGACATTTTTACTCTCATTTGACAAAATAACAAATCACTATGGCTTACATGTTTCAAATTAGGAATTAAACTAATAGCGTATTTTAATGTCAGTCTGAGCCTGTCGAAGATGTTAATTATCTCATGTTTATCAAAATGTTATATAATTAACACATTGTGTAAAAGTAAACTATTTATTCTAATTATTCGTATTGAAATTTACCTCGATACTATTTTTGTAAAAAAAAGAAGTTATGTTGGTTTACAAATTTGGAGGCACATCAGTCGGTTCGGTAATTAACATGAATCATGTTAAAGACATTATCAGTACTCCAGAAAAAAAAATAATTGTATTATCGGCCATGTCTGGTACTACCAATGCATTGGTAGCGATATCAGAAGCTATAGCAATTGGCAATAGTGCTTTGGCACGTGACCAAATCAATACTTTAAATGAACACTATAACACTGCGGTTTACGATTTGCTTCATGAGAAAGTACTTAGAAAAGATGTAAGCGATTATGTCAATGCCATTTTTAGCCAGCTTAACCAAGTGACTACAAAAACATATAATCTACAACATCATAACCGTATTTTGGCTATTGGAGAGTTGCTGTCTACCTATATGTTTAGTCGTTTTTTAGAGCAAGAAGGCTTTAGTGTGGCCTTATTGCCAGCCTTAGATTTTATGCGTATTGACCGCAATAGCGAACCCGATAATTTTTACATTAAGCAGAACTTGTCGCGTCTTATTGATGGCCAACAATCAGCAGATGTGTACATCACACAAGGCTTTATAAGCTTAGATGCCGATGGGGTAATTACCAATTTGAAACGTGGCGGTAGCGATTATACAGCCACCATAATTGGCGCCGCTTTAGAAGCCGATGAGGTACAAATTTGGACAGACATCGATGGGTTTCATAACAATGATCCAAGATACGTCAACGATACCACAGCATTATCCTATTTATCCTATGACGAAGCTGCTGAGCTGGCCTATTTTGGTGCAAAAATATTACATCCGCAAACCGTTATGCCGGTACGTCGTTTAGATATTCCGTTACGACTAAAAAATACCATGGCACCCGATGCACATGGTACGCTAATTACTAACCAAACACATGGCGAAGGCATTAAAGCCATTGCCGCTAAAGATGGTATTACAGCCATAAAAATAAAATCGGTACGCATGTTATTGGCGCACGGTTTTCTTAAAAAAGTCTTTGAGATTTTTGAAACCTACGAAACGGCGATTGACATGATTACCACATCTGAAATAGCCGTGTCTTTAACCATTGACCATACCTCAAATTTGGAAAACATTATAACTGAGCTCCAAAAATTTGCTGAGGTCGAAGTCGAGGATTATATGAGTATTGTTTGCCTCGTCGGTAATCAAATTATTTACCATCCAGATACGCCAGAACTCTTCCAAGTCTTACAAGATGTTACTATACGTATGATTGCCTATGGCGGAAGCAATAATAATATTTCCTTGTTGGTAAATACCAGCGATAAGTTAGAAACCTTGCAAAAACTTCAGCGTTACGTGTTTAATGGTTATTCCGTATTAGCTTAGTTTTTAGTTGAATAAAGCGCCGAAAGGCGCTTTTAGATTTGACTATTTATTCATTCCCAGTTGAAAACATTTCCGCAAGTGCTTCTCCTTGTCTTAATACTCGGTCAGCTTCCAGTTTCGCAATATCTGGCGGATAGCCGTATCTCATTAATATTTTTTTTACGGTCAATCTTAATTTTGCTCTTACATCATCACGATTGCTCCAATCAACAGTTGCGTTTTTTCTAATGACATCGACAATCGTATGAATCAATTCTTTCATTTTGTCATCATTCAAAAAGCTTGTAGAGTCATTTTGTTTTAAGACACTATAAAAAGCATATTCCTCTGGTGTTAGTCCTAAATCTTCAGATTTGCTGTCTTCCAATCGCATTTCTTTTGCGATTTCTGATAGTTCTGCTAAAACTTGTGCTGAATCTATTTGATTGTTGTGATAACGTTTTACAATTGATTCTAACATTTCAGAAAACTTCTTTCCTTGTGCTAAATTCTTTGTTTTTCTGATTCTTACTTCATCACTTAATAGCTTTTTCAAAAGTTCGAAAGCAACATTCTTTTGTTGCATATTTTTAACTTCTAACAAAAACTCATCTGAAAGAATACTAACCGAAGGTGTTTCAACACCTGCAGCTTCAAAAACATCAATTACGCCATCACTTGATAAAGCATCATCTACAATTTGTTTGATGGCTGTTTCTACTTCATAATCAGATTTAATTCCACTTCCTGTAAACTTATTCAATCGTGCTTTCACAGCTTGAAAAAATGCCACTCCGTCTTTTAAAATTTCTGCTTCTGGACTTGGAATTGACATTGCGAATAACTTTGATAACAAAGTTACTTCTTTGAGAAAGCGGTCTTTTAGTTTTTGGTCTGCTAAAATGAAGTTTTGAGCACCTAATAAGACTTGTAACTTTTGAGCAGTATCAACTTTAAAATATTCCTTGAAATCAAAACCCTGTCTGTCCGGCAGGCAGGCGTTGAACATTTGTTCTACGATTTCAAACTTCTCTTTCATTCCTGCAATCGCTTCTTTTATATCTACAACCGGCGAACCTTCGCCACCACTTTGCAAATAGGTTGCCATTGCCTTACGCAAGTCTTGACCAATTCCAATATAATCTACAACTAATCCGCCTGGTTTATCTTTATACACTCTATTTACTCTCGCAATAGCTTGCATTAAATTAGCTCCTTGCATTTTTTTATCTACATACAAGGTATGCATACTTGGTGCATCAAAACCAGTGAGCCACATATCACGAACAATGACCAATTTTAGTTCATCATTAGTGTCTTTCATTCTTGTTGCTAAATCTTTTCTTTGATTTTTGGTGGTATGGTGTGGTTGAAAAATTGCTGGGTCGTCTGTAGCACTTGTCATTATGACTTTAATCGTTCCCTTGCCCAAATCATCATTATGCCATTTTGGTTTTAAAGCAATAATTTCATTGTACAATCGAACACAAATATTTCGTGTCATACCCACTATCATTGCTTTTCCTTCAAATACGTTTTGACGTGCTTCAAAATGTGTAACTATATCTTTTGCAACATCTTTTAAACGGTCTTTATGCCCAACTACAGCATCAATAGTGGCTGTTTTCTTTTTGGCTTTTTCTAATTGTTCTTCGGTAGCGTCGGATATAGTATTTATTTCTTCATCTAATTTCTTAGTTGTTTTCTCGTCTAGTTTAATTTTTATCAAACGAGATTCATAACTGATAGGAACGTTTGCTCCATCATCTACTGCTTGTTTTATATCATAAACATCAATATAATCTCCAAAAACGACAGGTGTAGATTTATCTTCTTTTTCAATTGGTGTTCCTGTAAATCCAATGTAAGAAGCATTAGGCAAGGCATCACGCAAATACTTGGCATTTCCGTATCTTATTTCTGAACCATCATCTGTTTCTACCACACGACCAGAAAAACCATATTGACTCCTGTGTGCTTCATCTGCTACGACAACAATATTCGTTCGGTCTGATAAGTTTTCGTAAACGCCTGCCTTGCCGGCAGGCAGGTTGCCCCAAGCTGGCGCAAATTTTTGAATGGTTGTAAATATTACGCCACCGCCAGAAACTTTTAACAATTTTTTATATGTTCTCTGCTATCGGCTTGTACGGGTGTTTGCCGTAATAAACCCACACAATTACCAAACGTACCAAATAATTGGTCATCCAAATCATTACGGTCTGTAAGCATTACAATGGTTGGGTTTTCCATTTTCGGATGCGTAATAATTTGTCCGCTATAAAAGACCATTGATAAGGATTTACCAGAACCTTGTGTATGCCAAACTACGCCAACTTTACGGTCTCCTTCTTCACTATTTGTTGCTCGTAAGGTTTGCTCAACTGTTTTTGAACCGCATAATATTGATGATAAGCACCAACTTTTTTGATGTTTACTTGAGATATGATTCCTGTTTTCTCGTCTTTCTTTTCTTCTTTTTCAAAAACTGTACAATAGCGTATAAGCTCAACCAACGTTTTTTTGTTGAGCATATATTCCGTGAGAATTTGCAATTCTGTAGCCGCTAAACCCATTGCCCCATCCCTAAAGGGTCTGGTTTTAGCTATCATTTCGTTTTTAATTTTATTAATTACTTTTTCAGAATCTTGTATTACTTCTTCATTAGTAAATCGTAGTACTTTATAACCTAAAGATTCTAAAACTTCTGTTCGTATTTGGTCTGCTTCTTTTTGATGATTATGAATTTCACCATCTACCTCAATAATTAAACCTTCTTTTAAGCTGGCAAAATCAACAATGTACTGGTCAATAATATGCTGTTGTCTAAACTTTTCACCTAGTTTATTAGCCCTTAATTTCTCCCATAAAAATGCCTCTGCTTTTGTTGGATTAGATCTCATACTTTCGGCTCTTTCCTTTAAAACTGGGTAGATAGACTTGTTCGAAGAATTTAAAACAGAAGGCTTAAAACGCACCGGTACTCCCTTTAGGGAGTAAGAGGGATTAGGTGCTTTCCAAGATAAGTAACGAGAAAATGGTGCAGATACGCTTGATGAGCCTGTATCTATGCCATCTGAAATCACACAAATAGCGTTGTAATAAAAAATGCTTGGTACTGCCTTTTTGTAATTCTGTATCTGGTTGTAAGCTCTACGCAAAGTTGCTTTTTCGCTTGTAGCACTTTTAAGTTCTATAAACACTAAAGGCAAACCGTTGATATAAATGACAACATCAAACCGTTTTTCGTTATTGTTTTCTTTAACCACCAATTGATTGACTACCCAAAAGTTATTGTTTTCTGGATTTTCTACATCTAATAAATTTACATTAATGCCTTTAGTTCTGCCTTCTTTGGTGTATTCTACGGTTACGCCATTGGTTAGTAACGTATGGAAACGCTCATTGTTTTCCATGATATCCTCTGTACCTAGATTGATTACCTTTTGGTAAGCTTCTAAACGTGCTGATTCTGGAAGTGTTGGATTTAATTTTTTGAGCGACTCCTTAAAATGATTTTCTAATACTACTGAATTAAAATTTTTACGTTGTGGATTCTCGCCAATTGGTGAAATAGTTGTACCATTAAAACAGGTATATCCCTGATTTACTAATTGGTCTAGGCTATATTCTAATATATGACTGAATTAGTACTTGTTCTCCATAATTCCCAAGCGGATTGCCCTGTAATGGCATATAATGCAAACTCCTTTAGGCGTTGATTATTATTCTTAATCCGCTCAAGTAT
>NZ_JABDQL010000101.1 GCF_013042245.1 Winogradskyella sp.
CTTGAGCGGATTAAGAATAATAATCAACGCCTAAAGGAGTTTGCATTATATGCCATTACAGGGCAATCCGCTTGGGAATTATGGAGAACAAGTACTAATTCAGTCATATATTAGAATATAGCCAAAATCAATAATAACAGACTTCATAACACAAAAAAAGCTAGCAAATATATGCTAGCTTTTTTTGTGTTATAATGCAGTAGTTAAACGCGTTTTACTTTAACGGCATTCATACCACGTTGTCCTTTTTCTAGCTCAAACTCTACTTTGTCGTTTTCTGTGATTTCATCAATTAAACCACTCACGTGACAGAAGTATTTTTCATTATTTTCTTCATCAATAATAAATCCGAAACCTTTTGAAGAATCGAAGAAATTTACTTTTCCCTTACGGATTGGGTCAAATTCTTCTTTCTCACCTGGTAATGTTTTAGGGATACTTACCTCTATGTTCTCTGCTTCGATTTCAATCTTATTTTCTGGATCTGGTGGCGTATCTGTTAAGTTACCGTTGTAATCTACATACGCTATTGGGATACCATCAGTACCATTAGCTTCTTTTTCAGCTTTACGCGCCTCCATTTTTTTACGTTTATCTTCGCGCTTTTTTAAACGTTTTTTTTCTTTTTCACTTTTACTAAATGTCTGTTGTGATCTACCCATGTATTACCTTAAACTGTTTTTTAAATTTGGCTAAAGATACCATTAATCAAGGACTTTTTCTCTATAAAATAAAGATATCTTAACCATTTACTTTTTTGACACTGCTACTTCTGTAGTGTTTTCGATTTTTTCCCAAAGGTAATCTGAGGTTAACCTGAAGCTTCCAAGGTATTCAAAATTACAAGTGTCGGGATTGATAATAGAAAGGAAAGGTTGTAATTTATCATTGTTGTATAAATGATATATTTCTCCAATTATTGGTTCAAAAGAAAACTTAGAATTTGTGATAAGTTCGTTATAATCAAGTACTTGCATTAAAGATTCGTACTCTTTTTTTAAAACTTCGTACTTGGCTTTTAAATGTTTATTAGCCTTGTAGATTTGAGAGTTTTTCCAGCTTCCGGTATTAGGTGCCTTAATCTGAGGGGCACTAAAACTCGTTGCATAAGGTAAAAAGGCAGCATTGTACTGTTCTTTTTCCTCATCGTAAACTACCATATCGGGTTTTTTTTTGGCCATTATAAGCTATTTCTTTTTCAACTTTTCATTGCAAAAATACGTATTTTTACAAGTAATAAACCTTAACAAATTCCCAAATATGCAAGCTCTTAATGTCTACGGAAAACCACTAATCTCTTGTTGTTATGAGCCAATGACAGGCTATTTTAGAGACGGTTTTTGTCGTACAATGCCTCAAGACACAGGGACGCACGTGGTATGCGCATTAATAACTGATGAGTTCCTAAAATATACTCAGTTAAAAGGCAACGATCTTACAACACCAATACCGCAATGGCAATTTCCAGGTCTTAAAGCTGGCGATAAATGGTGCTTGTGTATATCGCGATGGTTAGAAGCCGAAAAGGCAGGCGTAGCTCCTAAGATTGACTTAAATGCAACACACGCAAAAGCTTTAGAATTTACTAATTTAGAGATTTTAGAACGTTATGCGTTATAACTGATATAAAAGTCCAAACATTAATCTAGGCATTAAACTTGGTTGGTTTATCGCTTTATTTGCATCCTTAAATGTGAATTGTGCATCATCATTTTCATTGTCATTTCTCGGATTTACATTATCATCATCGGGACTGCAAGACGTATCATGCCCTTTTAATGTACTGTTGAAGAAGTAATCAAGTCTGGCTGCAACCGTTAGATGTAACTTGTTATTTATTTTGAAATGTGTTTCTGCTCCTAGTCCCAAACCAAATTATCAGGAAGTGACATCAAAATCTTCATTATCTCCAACATATTTAAAATTACCTCTAAAACTGGAATATCTAGGACCAAAAATAATGTATCACTTTTCAAGATTGAATAAATTAGCATCCCATAATGTATCTCATCGATAATCAAAAGCTTTTCCTTTTTCCTCAAGAATACCATTTGTGGCATTATTGATAAGTATACGTCTGGCATCGGCAGAATTACATGGATCTAAGCTAGTATAACCAATCCCGAATCTAAAGTCTATAGGTAAACTCTCTACTGGTCTTAGTGCAGTAATACCAAAGTTAAAGACTAGTCCTCGATTTAGTCCTGCGGAAAACCTAAGGCAAATTTAGAGTCTTTTAGAGTTGTGTTTTGAGAGTAATTAGTGAAAGTAATAGCTTGTAAGGCTAATAAAGCTGGAGTTTTTTTGTAGCTACATAATATAGATTTAGGTTAAACAACGCATTGCGTAATGGTTAATCTACGATTAAAAGCTAAAAACGATGTTTCTAAATATATTCAGAAGTTAAATTCTCGACTACTAGTCCATCTTCCAAACTCATAATAACGCCTTGTGCCGCTCTCTCTCCCGAAATCATAGCTGCGTTTAAGGAACCGTTAAGTAAATAATCTCCAGCCAAGAAAATAGTCGGCTTAATTTGTGTTTCGGTTGGTGAAATATCATATTGTAAGTCATCTATATCTGGTAACGCTTGTTTAATATAATACGTTTTAAGATGTTTTGAAACATAGATATCACATTTTGAAGCCAACTCTGCTTCTACTCTTTTGGTTAATGCCTTTTCATCTAAATCATGCGACTTAACAACCGTTACTGACAATAGTTCTTTAGTGCCTGTTTGCGTGGTTTCTAATGAATTATGATAAAAAATATTGTTTATTAAGCTATCTCCATCAGCTACCAATCCAATTAAAGGTTTGGAGATTGTTTTGTTTTCAGTTTCAAAATAGAGATTATAGCAGGATTTCCAATTAATATCTTGATTGTTGAGATTATCTATCAAATAACTTGCTCCTGAGGTTATAATAGAAAAATCCGTGTCAATAGTATTTCCGTTAGAGAGCCTAATCGATCTATCATTAACCGATTTTACTTTTGTATTAAAAATAAAATCCGTTCTTTTTAATTGCGATTTTAATTGTTCTGAAATGGCACCAATACCACTTTTAGGTAATACGGCTAAACCTTCACCAAACATCTTGTAAACAAATTCAAACATTCTGCTTGATGTCTTTAAATCAGGCTCTAAGAATATTCCAGAGAAGAATGGTCTAAAAAACTTTGCAATAATAGCATCTGAAAACCCTTTACCCTTAAGGTAATCAAAAGTTGACATGGCTTTAGATTCGAAAATAGATTCAATAGATTTTTTCTTTAAAGCTGAGTTTAACTTTAATATTTTCAACTTATCTGAAAAATTTCCGATTGAGGCGGATAAAGTAGGTAACAGTAAACTTAAATTTCGTAACGGATCGCCAATAGTTTGTTGTTTTCCTTTCAAAAATATGGTAGCGCCTGGCAAAAATTCCTGTAAATCGAGTTTATTAAAATCTAAATGTTCAATAGCCTTTGGGTAGGCATTAAGCAAAACTTGGAAGCCGCGGTCTAATTGGTAATCATCGACAACATCGGTCTTCACACGTCCACCTACGCTATTCGTAGCCTCAATGATTGTTGGTTTATAGCCGTGTTGCTCTAATGTTTTGGCGGCAATTAAGCCACTGATACCAGCGCCAATAATGTGTATTTTATAATTCTGTCTATTCATTATTATTACAACCTATTTAGGGTTAAGGATATTGTCAATCCTAGCAATAGCATCTCTATAGTGGTATTTAGTTATAGTATTTACTGCAGAATTAGCAGTAGATTTTAAACGATTCTTTAGAACGTTTAATTCACCTCTAACTAAAGCTCTTACATCAGACTGGTTTACATTGTAATATTTACGTGAACGAGCTCTATTCATGTCTTGAGTCATTAACATTTCAAGTTGATCAATGTGAGCTCGCTGCAAGTTTCTTCTGTAAACTGAAACATTTTGACCTAAACGCGCCTCAGACCAAATACCTTGTCGCAAATCACGCATCATCTCTAAGGCAGAATAATTAGTAGCGTCCATAGCGTTGTAATCAATCAATCGACCTATAGTTTCAAAACTCAAAATACGGTTTAGGTGTCTTGCTTGTATGCCTCGTAAACGCTCTGTGTAACCGGCATAATCTATTTTGTTTAAAATGTTTTTATCAACTAACCATGTTGGGTTTGTAAACGCATTTTTATGTAGCCATTGCATCGCTAATTTTTGTTGCGTTTTTGGCACCATGGAATATACATCACCAGATTGAGAAGGATTCTTTGTATCCTCATAAACACCTCCAATATGTGTTGTTACATGACCAACATATCTGTTCCAAACGCCAAGCATTTCTCCGTATAATTCAGCTAAATCACTATAATCGTTAGTTTGGTCACTCGTCCATTTTGGTAAATTTCCTGCTACAATCTTAAGATTACTTAAACCGTAAGTACTCGCTTTAATGCTATTGTTACCTATATCTTCGGTTTGTGACCTTGGGTCGAAACGGCTTCCTTGTCTGCCAAAAGCGTATTTTGGGTCCCCCGTTTTTGCGGATACCATTTTATCTAATATTTCAACTTCATCATCAGCCGAGTTAGCTTCAGGGTAATAGCGATATCCAAAGTTTATAGCATAATCATCATATGGTCCTAATTGGCGAATAAACCTAATATTTTGGTCACCAGGCTGAGCAATGTAATTATAACGTGCATAGTCCATTATTGTGGCAGCAATACCATTTTTTTGAGTAAATGCACCATCACGATAGTTTTCTACGTCATAAGCGTAGCTTGCAGCCATGTTATGAGGTAAACCCAAGGTATGACCAACCTCGTGAGCAATAACCATTTTCATCATTTCTCCAATATCACCTTCTGGTGTATCTAATGTTCTAGCAGAAGGATTAGCAGCTCCTGTTTCTAGCAAGTAACGATTACGGTATGAACGTAAATGATTATGATACCAAATGATATCACTCTCTATAATCTCACCAGTTCTAGGGTCAGAAACACTTGGCCCAGTAGCATTACGTGTGGTACTTGCTACATAGCGAATAACAGAATAACGAATATCTTCTGGACTGAAATCTGGGTCTTCTTCTTTAGTTGGTGGGTCTTTAGCAATAATTGCATTTTTAAAACCAGCAGCTTCAAAAGCTTTTTGCCATAGCTCTACACCTTCTTTCATGTAAGAACGAAATTTCTCTGGTGTTGCTGGATCTAAATAATAAACTATAGGTTTTATAGGTTCTACTAATTCACCTCTTTTGTACGCCTCAACGTCCTTAGGGATTAATCGCCAACGACGAATGTAGGTTTTTAGGTCAGCTTTCAATTTTTCGCTACTATAGTCATATTTGCTTAAGGTAAACCAGCCTACACGCTCATCAAAATAACGAGGCTGCATTTTATCTTTAGGCAACAGAATCATAGATTGATTCATCTGTATACTTATAGTTTCAGTGCCAAAACCAGAAGGTGGTTCTGTAGCATTATAGGTAAAGTCCTGAATGACTTCTATATTTTCTGGAAAACTTTTCACTGAATTAATAAAACTCCTAGACTTATCTAAATTTCTAACCTTATACTGTTTTCTGAATCTTGAAGGTAATCCACTTATGGCCTTAACGTCGGTACCATAAAAAGAACTTACGTCAATAACAATAGCTGTTGAATCTTTAGAGATAGCTTGAATATCAAAAGCATATAAAGTAGGTTCGTAATTATTGTTTTGTACAGAAATATTTATAGGCAAACTGTCTGAAGCAACAGCACTATATGATTTTTCTTTTATTAGAATTTTATCTTTAAAACGCTCCCATCTTATCAAACGCGAATTTGTTTTTGATCCAGCATTGACATAACCACCTCCAAGCCCTGATGGTAATTTAGCAAAACGACTCACCAATAACATATCCGTATTTAGATAATCATTTGGTATTTCAAAAAAGTATTTCTCATCAACAAGATGAACTTTGAATAATCCCTCATCAGTAACTGCATCTTTTGTGATTACTTTATCGTAATCCTTAATTTTTCCTTTCTTTTTATCTGTAGCCTTAGGTTTTACTTGTTCAGTTTTTGCATCTTTTTTACGTTTACGTTTAGATTGTGCCGCTGTGAAATTAAAACTTAAAACCAACAATAAACAAAGGGTTATAGCGAGATGTTTTCTTAAAAAAATCATTAAAAAATCGTTGTTAATTTAGGTTAGAAAGTGTAAATATAAATAATAGAATTTTAGTTTTTAATCATTTCTTAAAAGCTGTTAAAATGGCTTTAAAATCTACTATTCTGAAGTACTTTTGCAAGTGAATTAATTGATTTTATATAATGGTAATTTTTTTTAGACTTATAGCGTTTTTAGAAGGTGTTTCATATTTACTTTTACTCTTTGTGGCAGTACCTATAAAATATCTATATGGTGATCCACAATATGTAAAACTATTGGGAATGCCACACGGTCTTTTGTTTTTAGCTTATGTAGTTTTAGCGATTTGGCTAAGGCCAGACATTAAATGGAATCAAAAAGATTTTTTAATTGTTCTGGTCGCTTCCATTATTCCTTTTGGGACTTTTTATGTTGAAAAGAAATATCTTAAATCCTAAAAAGCATAGCTTAAATTCCTTAGGTTTATACTTGAAATTATTCAACAAATGAAACACTACCTATACGACATATTTATAGAAAAAGGATTTTCTGAAAGTACAGCTAAGTACTTAAATATGCTATTGCTATTAGTAGCCCTTCTTACCGTAGCTTTTATAATAGATTACATCACAAAACGTCTATTATGGAGGGTTTCTACTGGTATTGCTAAACGTACTAAAACAGATTTTGATGACATTTTAATAAAAAATAAGCTCCCAAGGAATGTTGCTCATATTATTCCCTTAATAATCATAATTGAATTTGTGCCTAAAGTTTTTTCAGACTTTTTGTATGTAGAAAATATTTTAGAAAAATCGCTAAAGGTAATTGCCATCTTTTTAACGCTCAACATCGTTAAATCCATACTGCACTCTATAAGAGATTACCTAAAAATATTACCGCGTTATAAAGACAAGCCTATTTATAGCTATGTGCAAGTATTTATGATATTTATGTGGCTCCTGACTATTTTTTCCGTATTTGCCATTATTACAGGAATTTCATTTTGGGAATTTATTACAAGTCTAGGTGCTGTTTCTGCACTTATCATTTTAGTATTTAGAGATAGTATTTTAGGTTTTGTAGCAAGTATTCAAGTCACAGTTAATGATATGGTGCGTATTGGCGATTGGATAACTTTTGAAAAATACGGCGCTGATGGTGATGTTACTGAAATTACGCTGGCTACTGTAAAGGTTCAAAATTGGGATAAGACTATTACAACTATACCTACTTACGCTTTAATTTCTGACTCATTTAAAAATTGGCGAGGCATGTCTAGTTCTGGCGGACGACGTATCAAACGCTCGGTTATTATAAAGGCTTCAACTATACGGTTCTTAAAAGATGATGATATCGAACGTTTAAAGAATATTCAATTGGTTACTGGTTATTTAACTCAACGCTCAAAATCTATAAAAGCAGATAATACGGAGCGAAATATTGATAAATCTGTGTTGATTAATGGTAGAAACCTAACCAATTTTGGAGTCTTCCGTAAGTACCTCCAAGAATACATTGAAAATCACTCTGCAATAAATAAAGAAATGACTTTAATGGTACGTCCGCTAGAGCAAACACCTCAAGGTATCCCTTTAGAAATTTATGCCTTTAGTAGTGACCAACGCTGGGTAAACTATGAATACATTGTTGGCGATATTTTTGATCATGTTTTAGCTGCTGTAGATTATTTTGACCTAGAAATTTTTGAATTAACAATAAATAATTCGACAACCTAATTATTACCCAATCTGTCTTTTACATATTCTATCTCTGTTTTTCCATGAGGTGAAGGTTTGCCGTGTTCGTCTAGATTGACCAAAACAATATTATCGACTGTGATAATTGTAGTTTGAGTCATTTTGTTACGGACTTCGCAATTAAGTACCAGAGATGTTTTACCAAATTTTACAACTTCGATACCAATTTCTATAATATCGCCTGTTATTGCAGAGCTATTAAAATTGATTTCGGACATATACTTAGTAACTATGTGTTTGTTTTCTAACTGAATAACGCCATAAAGTGCTGCTTCTTCATCAATCCATGCAAGCAATCTTCCACCAAATAAGGTGCCGTTGGGATTAAGGTCTTCGGGTTTTACCCATTTTCTTGTGTGAAATCTCATTATATTTTATAGTAATTTTTGTTGTTGTTCTTCATTAGGAATTTTTAAATCTGTTCCTAGTTTAGAGTTTAATTGTTTGATAAGATATGCTGAAAGTAAAGACGATTCTTTTTCAATATTTTGATGTACAAAGAAATTTATATCATTGATACCAGCGTCTTTCCAAATTTTCAATCGTTCTACCCAATCATCTAGCCTACTGTAATCACTTTGATGATTAGCTCCAACATATCGAATAAAAGCCCTAGAATTAGTTAAACGCGTGTGCATAATATCGCGTCTTCCTGCAGAATCGACAATTATTAGAGATGTTATTTTCTTCTAAGAGTTGGTATAAATCTTTAGCAACTGACTTGTCATTATACCAATCGGTATGTCTAAACTCAATAGCCAAGGGAACTTCTTTTGACCAAGATTCAGCAAAATTTATAACTCTATCAAAATCTTTGGGTGAGAAGTTGCTGTGCATTTGCAAAGAGATGCAGCCTAGTTTTTCTTTCAAATTAATAGCACTGTTTAAGTAATTATCGACCACCGGATTTATATCTTCATTCAGACGTTTCCAATGGCTAATCTCTTGGTTTAATTTTGGAAAAAATTTAAAATCATCTGGTATTTTATTATACCATTTTTCAAATTGCTCTGGTGGAAAAATCCTGTAAAACGTTGCATTAAGCTCGATAGAGTTAAATTGCCTTGAATAATACTCTAACTTATCCTTAGTACCGCGTGGATAAAAACCTTTGATGTCTGCTTTATTCCATTTGGCACAGCCCACAAAAATATTAAATTCTTTAGATGTATTTACCTTGAGAACATCAATAGTTTTGGGATGGTCTTTAGGCAATGTAAAGTCTATATCCTCTGGGTTATCAACACTTCCAAATTTCATATTATTTATTTTAAGATAAAGATACTAACTGAAGCTTTACTTTACTAGAAATTACGAATGTTAATAAGACCGTTAAAAAGATAAATACCACAAATAATATCATACTAGCTTAATGATTACATTTAATTTTGCATTAATTAATTCTCTTAGATATGGATTCCCGAACTAAAGATTTACTGGACATTAGACCTTTAATACCATCTGCTAAAATTTACGATACAATGTCTAGCGACGAAGCGTTTCAGAACAAAACACTTAGACCTATTGTGAAAATGCAGCATAGTTTGTTATTATCAGTTTTTAAAAATTACATCACAAAGCGTAAGAATGTGTTTTATGATTTGAGTTTAACAAAACAATTAGCGTACATAGAAAACGCTATTCATAAAGATATGAAGTTTAGAAACTCTCTTAAGGGTATGATTATCGGGCAGTTTACTGTTGAGGAGTACAATGCTTATATTCAGAATTCTTCAGCATTAAATAAGCGCATGATGAATATTGTAAAGGAGCGTCTTTTAGATAGCGTTCAAGCCTTTGTAAAGCCAGAATATTTAAAGGTGATTTAAAGCAAGGATTCGCCATTAAGGTTAGTTGTCAATACATCACTCATGTAATCTAGATATGGACGTGCGTCTTTAAAAGAATTATTTACATTTTCTATAAAACCATCTGCTAAAACCTCTTTGTCGGTGTAGTTTTTAGTAAAAACAAACTGTTTCTTGCGTATTAAATCTATATCTGGGTGAGTTTTATCAAAGCCTCTAGGTGCTGTTTTAAGTTCTTCACCTACAAAATCTCCCAATATAGTTTTAAAGGTCTTTTTGTTCAATATCTCCCGAATTTCGTCTGAGTCCAATTCAAATTCTTTTCTAATTCGCATTAAGTCTTCCTTATTTGGCTCCCAAAAGCCAGTAGCTATAAACGACTCATTATTAGGCTGAACGTGTAAATAATAGCCACCTCTTAATTCTGGTTTTTTTCGATGAAATGAACCTCCAAAGTGTGTTTTGTATGGTAATTTATTTTTCGAGAAACGAACGTCTCTATAGATTCTAAATACTTTGGTTTTATCAATAGTATCGTGAATATTCATTAACTCGCCTAGGTGATTATAAGTCGCTTTTATTTTTCCTTCTACAGCTTTAAACTCTGGTTTATGCTCATTAAACCAATCTCTATTGTTATTTTTTTCTAGTTTTTTTAAAAACAGAAACGTATCTTTAGGTATCTGATGACTCATTTACTTATTTTTTATAAAAATAAAAAAATGCCAATGGTTAAACGTGACATTTTTACTTAATTATGCGAATCAAGAGTTAAATATTAGTGTTATAAAGGCTGCGGCTAATCGTCCATAAACATGTAGACTCAGTCCTTTAGTAGATCTCACCTTACTCGCTTTCTGTATATCTGATTTTTCAA
>NZ_JABDQL010000111.1 GCF_013042245.1 Winogradskyella sp.
TGTTTTAGAATTAATCGTTCTCAATTTAAGACGAGTATCTTTCATAAAACAATTACAAGAATGGTAGAAAGTAAACCAATATATCAAAATCAATTAAAACAGAAACTAAACGTGTAACTCAATAAATCAATATAAAACTAAACATGAAAAAAAGTTTTTTACTCTTTCTGTTTGGAATCGCTTTTTCATTTCTAAGTTTTACTCAGCAAACTGTTGTGAGAGGTAGTGTTTTGGACGGAATAACTGGAGAACCCATTCCTGATGTTACTGTAACTATTGAAGGTACAGAATTAACCATGACTACAGATGGTAAAGGTGAATTTAGCTTTACATCTAATGTTCCATTAGGAGAACAAGTCCTTAAAATTGAAAAAGTAGGCTACGAGACTAAGCGTTATCCTATAGTAGTAAACGAAGGAAAAACTGTTGACATTGAAGGCATGACACTTGATTATGACCCAACAGACAAAAAAGATTTGTATACTATTTCTATTTCGGATGATAACCTTAACAGTGAAGATGATGGCCTTACAGACAACATTTCTGGTTTATTACAAGCCTCAAGAGATGTGTTTTTAAGTGCTGCGGCATTCGGTTTTAGTGCTACATTCTTTAGACCTAGAGGTTTAGACAATGCAAATGGTAAGGTGCTTATTAATGGTGTTGAGATGAACAAGCAATTTAATGGTCGTCCACAATGGGGTAACTGGGGTGGATTGAACGATGTACAACGTAACCAAGAATTTACTATGGGTATGTCTGCAAACGATTACAATTTTGGTGATCTTGCTGGTACAAACAACATTGTAATGCGCGCTTCTAAATATCGTAAAGGTGGTCGTATCTCTTATGCTGCTGCTAACAGAAGTTACCAAGGACGTATTATGGGAAGTTATAGTTCTGGTCTTTTAGCAGATGGATGGTCTTACTCGTTCTTATTATCTAGACGTTTTGGTAACCAAGGTTACATAGATGGTACGCTATATGATGCAAACTCTTTCTTTGTAGCTATTGAAAAAAAGATTAACGATAAACATAGTATAAACTTTACTAGCATATATGCACAGAACAGACGTGGTCGTTCTACCGCTATTACACAAGAAATTTTTGATCTTAAAGGAAGACAATATAACCCATTTTGGGGAGAATTAAACGGTGAACAACGTAACTCTAGAATTAGAGAAATTAAAGAGCCAATTATAATGCTTAACCACTTTTGGGATATCTCTGATAAAGTACGTTTAAATACAAATATTGCTTACCAGTTTGGTGAGATTGCAAATACGCGCATTGATAATGGAGGAACCCGTTTGGTTAACGTAGATGGCGAAAGTGTATTTTTAGGAGGTGCTAGAAATCCAAATCCAGATTACTACCAAAATTTACCTAGCTTCTTTTTACAAGATCCAAACCCAACAGCTTTTGATTACCAACAAGCTTTTATTGCAAAAGAAGCTTTTGTAAATGATGGTCAATTAGATTGGAATAATTTATACGAAGGAAATGCTACATTAAGAGCTCAAGGAGGTAATTCGCTTTATGCTATTCAAGCAGATGTTATAGAAGATGACCAAATAACTTTCAATACCATATTAGATGCTGATTTAGCTGAAAATATAAGACTAAATACAGCTTTAAATTATAGACGCCTAAATAGCCAAAACTATGCTCGTGTAGAAGATTTATTAGGTGGTACAGGATATTTAGATGTTGATTTCTTTGCCGAAGAAGACGAGAATATTTCAGATCAAGTAGCAGCAGACCTAGCACAGAGTGATTTGCGTAATCCTAACAGAATAGTTGGAGAAGGTGATCGCTATAAATACAACTATGAAATTGATGCTGAAGTTGCAAGTGCATTTGCTCAAGCTCAATTTAAATATAATAAAGTTGATTTCTATTTAGGAGGAAACATCTCTAGAACTACGTATCAAAGAAACGGTCTATTCGAAAACGGGTTTTTCTCTGGTGGAGGAAATAATGGTTCGTTTGGAAAAGGTGAAGAATTAAAATTTACCAACTATGGTGTTAAAGGTGGTTTTACTTATAAAATTACAGGTAAGCACCTTTTAGTTGCTAATACAAGTATGTTTACTAAAGCACCTGGTATTAGAAATTCTTACAGTAATGCTAGACAAACTAATGCTACAGTAACTGGTTTAGAGAGTGAAGATATTCAGTCTGTCGATGTAAGTTATATTTATCGCTCACCGATCGTTAAAGCAAGGCTTACAGGTTTCTACTCAGGATTTAAAAATGGAAGCGACATTGGTTTTTATTTTACAGAAGACTTAGCAGGCTTAGGTGTTGATAATGGCGATGCTTTTGTGCAAGAAGTTTTAACTAATGTAGAAAGGCGTCACATTGGTCTTGAGTTTGGTATTGAAGCACAAGTAACACCAACCATTAAACTTAAAGGTGCTGCTTCGGTTGGGCAATATACTTTCCAAAATAATCCAAACTTATATTTAACAAGCGTTAATTTTCCAGGACAATTAACATTTGGTGATGGAACAACAAATCTCAAAAACGTACATGTTGCTGGTGGTCCAGAGCGTGCTTTTCAATTAGGTTTTGAATATAGAGATCCTGATTTCTGGAATATTGGTGTTACAAGTAACTTCTTCTCAAATGCATATATAGATGCTAGTAATTTGGCAAGGTCTGCTAACTTTACATCAGATTTTGATGGTAATACGTTTAATGACTTTGATCCAGTACTGGCAAAAGAATTATTAAAACAAGAACAGTTTGATAGTTACATGTTGGTAAATGTTATTGGTGGTAAATCATGGAAAGTAGACGATTATTTCATCGGTTTCTTTGCGACAATTAATAATGTGTTTGATCAAGATTACAGAACTGGTGGTTTTGAGCAGTCGCGTTTGGCTAACTTTAGACGCATCAAAGAAGACCAATCTGGAGACAATGGACCAGTCTTTGGCTCACGTTATTTCTTTGGTAATGGTACCACGTACTACCTTAATGTTTACGTAAGATTTTAATTGAAAAAGAATAAAAAATACACACAAAATGAAAATTTTAAAAATTAACAAATTTATCCTTCTACTTATAGGTTTAGTAGCTTTTAATAGCTGTGTAGAAGATGATGATTTTAATATTCCTAATACAGCTGTAATTGAGCCTGTGTTAAGTGGTACTACTATAGAAATATCCTCAGTTGCTGGAGAATTAGCTCAAGAACAAGGAAATAGTACATTAGATTATTCTAATGATGACACATTTTATACTTACCCATCAGATGCTGCCGACCAATTTGTTACTGGTTACGTGGTATCTTCTGATGAAGGTGGTAATTATTTTGAAGAATTAATTCTTCAAAATGCTCCTGAGAATCCAACTATTGGTATTCGTGTACTTGTAGATGTCAACCCTTTGTTTATACGCTACGAAGTAGGACGTAAAGTCTATGTAAAAGTAAACAGTTTAAGTATTGGTATTTCTAACGGTGTCTTAACATTGGGACCATTAGATGATGATCGTATTGGTAAAATACCCGCACCATCTGAAGAAGATTTTATTCAAAGATCTGCTGAAATTGCAACCATGGTTCCGCTACAACTTGGTATTAATGAATTTACTGATGACAAAACCAATCTATTAATCTCTTTAGATAATGTGCAATTTATACAATCTCAAGCGGTTGCTCCAAATGCTTTAAGCTTTGCATCTGAACCAAGTGATGAATTTGATGGTGAGCGCACTTTAGAAGATTGTACAACAGGTGCATCTACAGTATTTGCAACAAGTACTTTTGCAGATTTTAAGGCATTAACACTACCAGCGGGTAGAGGGTCTATGACTGCTGTTTTACAGAAAAACTTTTTTGGAGATGAATTTAATATTGTTATTAATAGCCCTGAAGATATAGACATGACAGGAGACCGTTGTGATCCAGTTTTCTCAGCAGATTTCCAAGAAGCGACAGACAATACAACTTTTAATACTCCAGGTTGGATTAATTTTGCTGAAGCTGGAACTGAGCTTTGGTCTGAAGATGTATTTAGCGGAAATGGGACTGCAAGATTTTCTGCGTTTAGCACTGGAGAATCTTCTAATATTGGTTGGTTAATTACACCAAGTATATATATGGATGCGCAAACAGGAGAAGTATTAACCTTCGAAATGCAACATGCTTTCCCAGATGCAGGTCATGATCCAATGGAAGTTTTATACTCTAACGATTTTGATGGTACTGAAGCTGGCGTATTAACAGCAACTTGGACATCTATGCCTTTTACAAAAAGTTATATTGTAGATTCAGGCAACTGGTTTACATTTATTAACTCTGGTCCTATAGATTTATCAGGTGTAACTGGTAATGCGTATATAGCTTTTAAGTATACAGGTAGTGATACAGCAAACCAAAACATGACTATTGATATCGATAATGTAAAAATCAGCGTACAATAAGGTAATTATAAAAATTGATAGAAAAACCGCATCTGTACAGATGCGGTTTTATATTTTAGCGGTTATGTTTGACTCTTTTTACATTACATTACTTAATCTTACTAAACCTAAGTTTGGAAGAAAAGCCATGCTTCTGACTTTGCACTACATCTGCTTGACCGAGATAGCCTTTTACATGCTTTTAGCTTGTTTTTTTAGTGCTTTTGCTAGTCAGCTTAATATTGGTAAGATTAGTTCAGGAAAAGCGATTATAATTTCTGTTTTATGTGTGCTCTTTATCTACTTGAAGAACTGGATGCGTTATAATGGTAAACGTAGAAATATTTTAAACGCAAAATCAAAAAAGCATAAATTACAAGCTTGGAAACTAATAGCGGTTCCTATCGCTTGTATTGTTATGGCTTTTATTTTCTATCAAGCTATATAAAACAAAAAACGCCATCCTATTGGATAGCGTTTTTAAATTATCTGTTTAGGTGTTATACCTTTTCTGCTTTGCAACATGCTTTTTCACAATCCTTTGCACAAGTCATTTTTGTCTTTTCAGTTTTAGTTTTGTCTTTACAGCATGCCATTTTACAATCAGCTTTACAAGCCTTTTTTGTATCTAATTCTTTTTCTGGTGAAAACTGATCTACAGTTTTCATTTCTTTCACCTCATAGATTTTACTTACTTTGGCTACCGCTTCTTTCAAAGAACTAGGAGAAACTTTCGCTTGATCATACTCTACCATGGCTAACTCTTTTTCAAAGTCTACCTTTGCCATTTTCACACCTTCCATCTTAGCCATTTTCTTTTCAATGGTTTTTGCACATCCCATGGCACAAGTCATTCCGTCAATACTAAACTCAACTTTTGCATATGTTGCATTTGGGTCTAATGCTTGTTTTGTATCATTTTTGCTAACCTCAACTTCAACAGTTTTAACTTCAGGTTCAGCATTATTTTTACATGCTAAAACAACTAGTGCCAATACTGATATCGTAATTATATTTTTAAATATTTTCATGAGTCTTTAAATTCTATTTTTAACAAATCTAATAAATACAAGGTTTCTTGAAAAATAATTAACGAATTTTGTGACCGCAAAAGCGCTAATATGAAAAACATTAACATTAAGTGGGCTTATCTGATAATTTTATCGATAATATGGGGTAGTTCATTTATTTTAATTAAAAAGTCTCTTCTTGGACTATCTCCTTTTCAAATAGGCGGTCTGCGTAATGTAATCACAGGTTTAATTCTGTTGGGTTTTGGGTTTACTAGCTTAAAAAGGATAAAAAAACCGCAATGGAAATGGATTGCTATTTCTGGATTTTTAGGGTCTTTTTTTCCAGCTTTTTTATTTGCTATAGCTGAGACTGAAATTGATAGTGCTATTACTTCTATTTTAAATTCACTTGTGCCACTCAATACTATTTTGATGGGTGTAACAATTTTTAAAATAGCATCAACCAGACGTCAAGTAATTGGTGTTATTATCGGTTTTATTGGTACTGCATTACTTATACTTAAAGGAGCAGAGATTAACCCTAATCAAAATTACTTATATGCTAGTTTTATAATTATTTCTACACTAATGTATGCTGCCAATGTTAATATCATTAAACGCCATCTACAAGATGTAAAACCTCTAACTATTGCAGCTGGTAATTATGTGTTTATTATCATTCCTGCGTTTGTTATTTTGCTTTTTACAGATTTCTTTTCGGTAGAAACTTTTGAATCTGACACGTTTTTGAATGCTATTTTATGTGTAACTATACTTTCAATATTTGGCACCGCTCTAGCTAAAGTTTTATTCAATAAATTGGTGCAAATATCTACTCCGGTTTTTGCAACATCTGTAACATATTTGATGCCAATTGTGGCTTTAATATGGGGATTATTAGATGGTGAAGCTTTTACGCCAATGCAAGGATTTGCAACTCTTATTATACTCGCAGGTGTTTATATTGCAAATAGGAGAAAAGTATAAAAAAAGCCAACTTTATTGAGTTGGCTTTTTTAATTAAATTAATCAAAATCTTTGTCTGTAACGCCTTCGTTTATTCTTACTCCTTTCAACTTAAATTCTATGAGTTGACCCATCTGTTTTCCTGACCTTACTCCTGGAAATTTTAAGCCTTCAAACGTTTGATAATCTTTTAAATCTGTTTCTTGAGACTGACTTCTTCCTTGCATAGAAGTAGTTTGTACTTCTTTGACTTTTAAACCAGTTTCCAAATCGTAATAGTATGTTAGGCTAACAACATCACCAGCAATATCTACTTTATAAGCATCTTTACCATCTATAGGTTCTACACCAGATAGTTTAACCTTATCAGAGTTTAACATATTTAATTCTGGTAAAAGACCTGCTAAGATACGCATATCATTAGCCATGTTTTCTGGTAAAGGATTTTTATTCATTGTCACTTTGTCATTGGTCATTACTACTGTCATCATTGGATTTCCTCCCATAGATAGTGCCTGTGATGACTTTCCGTCTAATCGTTTTTCTTCGCTTAGAATGGTGTTTCCCATTGCAGAAGCTTCGTAAGTAAGAATTAAAGAGTTAATTTTACTAAAAGCTTCTTTGCCCCCAATAGCTGTAAAGTAATTTTGTAAAACTGTTTTAACATCAACACCTTCTGGTAAATCTTTATTAAATTCAGGCTTTTCTGTAGCACTCGCATATTTGTCATAATACTTAATTGGTAGACCTACTTTTTCAAGATTCTCTAATACATCAGCGCCTTTACCAACGATAACAACTCTGGCATTATCTACACTAAAGTATTTGTTAGCCACACGCTTTACATCTTCTATTGAAACCTTATTGATGTTTTCTAAATAGTTTGCATAAAAATCTTCTGGTAAATTATTACGCTTAATATTTAAAGCATAGCTTGCAATTGTTTGTGGACGCTCTAAACGCATTACAAAATTACCAACATATTTAGCCTTAGCATCTTTTAAATTTTTTGGATCAACAGGCTCAGTTCTAATTCTTTTTATTTCTTTTAAAAACTCTACAACGGCACTATCAGTAACTACATTACGTACTTTTGCGCTCGCATTGAAACGCGATACACCATAACGGCTTGCTCCTAAACTTGAGTAAGCACCGTATGTATAACCTTTATCCTCACGCAGGTTTTTAAATAGATAACCTTCGCCACCACCACCAAGGATATTATTTGCCATCAAAGCAGCAAAATAATCATCATCGCTTTGCTTTAAACTCACGTTATTGGTTATAGAAATATTAGACTGTGTTGCATTTGGCATATCAACAAAGTTAATTTCTGCTGAAGATACATTCGATGTTAACTCTGGACTAGGCAGTTCTTTTAAATCTACTTTTTCCCACTTGCTAAAATACTTTTTCATTTGTTTTTTTACTGACTTTACATCAATATCGCCAACAACTACGATGTAAGCATTATTTGGTGCAAAACGTATTTTATAAAAATCTAAAACATCTTGAAATGTTACATTATTTACTGTCTCTTCAGTTGTAAACTCACCATAAGCGTGACCTTTGCCATAAGCTAAAGCACCTACAACACGACCTGCAACAGCATCAGTACTTTTTGCATTAGACTTTAAGTTTTCGATAAGTTTATCTTTTTCCTTTTCAAATTCTTCTTCAGTTAAAAGTGGATTGACTGTAGCATCTGCCATCAACTCAACAATACGGTCAGCATATTTAACTAATCCACTACCAAAACCTCCGCTAGAACCAAAGCTAATGTTTGCTCCTAAAAAGTCAACTTCATCATTAAAGTCATCTTTAGAAATAGACGTTGTTCCGTTACCTAACATTGCAGATAATAAATCTGAAACTCCTGCTTTATCACCTTCTACATAAGGCTTATTGTCTATGCTTAATTGGTAAGATACTCTTGGCAACTTGTTATTTTCGACAACCATAACTGTTATACCATTTTTAAGGGTAAACTCGTTAGGTTTCTCTAAATTAATTACTGGTTCTGGTCCTGCTTCTGGCATTTGAGACCTATCTATCTGGGCATTGACTCCAAAAGTCATTAAAGCAACACCTACAAAAGCGGCTAATTTTATTTTTAAATTCTTCATCTTATTCTTCATCTTTTTTAGGTAAGTACTGAATTTCTACGCGTTGATTTGGGCTTAAGTATTTTGCAGCCACATCTCTAATTTCTTCTCGTGTAATAGAACGGTATAAATCTAATTGTGTATTGATTAAATTAACATCTCCATATAATAGGTAATATGTTGCTAAAGAACTTGAAATACCTTCTACACTTGAGTTAGAGTTTACAAACTGATTTTCAAATTTATTTTGAAGCTTTTGATAATCGCGTTCAGAAATTAGTTCGGTTTGCATTTTAGCAATTTCCTCATCCATTTCAGCTAAAAGCGTATCTAGAGAAACATCACCTTGGGGTAATGCAAATAATGCGAATATATTATAATCTACCTGACCTAAGTTAACAGCTTGCACGGCTAAAGCTTGCTTTTGCTCATCAACTATTTTTTTGTACAATACAGAACTTTTTCCACCGCTTAAGTATGAAGAAATCATATCTAAAACATATGCATCTCTTGATGCTTGTCCAGGTAAACGGTATGCAGCTAAAATTGCTGGTATTTGAATATTTGAATCGTATGCTTTAACCTTTTTAGTTTCAGTAATTGGTGTTTCTTTTGGAAAGTTTCTCACAAACTCTGGCTTAGACTTTACTTCTCCAAAATAATCTTTAACCATAGCTTTTGTCTTCTCCTTATCAATATCACCTGCAACAATTAAAACTGCATTGTTAGGACCATAATACTTATTAAAGTAAGCATTAAACTCATCTAAAGTAGCAGCATCAAGGTCTTTCATAAAACCAATATTAGGGTCTTTGTAAGGGTGTACTTCAAATAAATTTGCACCTATTACCTCTAATAATTTTCCGTAAGGTCTATCATAACTCTGACGTTTTTCTTCCTTTACAACCTCGTTCTGTGTATCCACACCAACTTGATCAATTACAGGGTGTAACATACGCTCAGACTCTAACCATAAGCCTAACTCTAACTTGTTAGATGGAAAAATTTCATAATAATACGTTCGGTCTTGAGAAGTAGTGGCATTGAATGTTCCTCCATTGGCAGGAATAATTTTCATAAACTCGCCTCGCTCTATATTTTCTGTCCCTTCAAATAATAGATGTTCAAAAAAGTGTGCAAAACCTGTTCGGCCTTCTTCACGGTCTTTACCTCCAACGTCATACATAACTGTAGTTGCAACGACTGGTGCTGTATTATCTTGATGTAAAATAACGTGTAGTCCGTTATCTAAATCAAATTCTTCAAACTCTACCTTTTGTGCAGTAGAAGAATATCCTACAAACATCAAAAGCGCTAGACTTAATAAGCTTTTTTTCATTTTAGTTTTTTTTAATAAAAGTTTCAAAGTGTTTGTCTTGCCTAATAACTATTTGTTACAGCAATTTTCACAAAAATAGAGAACATAATTCCTTTTTGTTCTAAATAAAATGTGAAATAACCGAACAGTTAAACTATGAAGATGCATTTATAATAAAAAATATAGAAAATTAATGCGTTTTAATGATCTTCAAAAACACTAAAACGTTTGTAAATTAGGATTTTAAACGTATATTTGCATCCGCTTTCTGAGAAGAAGGTTATTTAATATATAAACAAATTAATAAAAACGTTACGCTATGTACGCAATTGTAGAGATAGCAGGGCATCAATTTAAAGTTGAAAAAGACCAAAAAGTTTTTGTTAACCGTTTAGCAACAGAAGAAGGAAAGAAAGTATCTTTCGATAATGTTCTTTTAATTGCAGATGGTGACAATACAGCTATAGGCGCCCCAGCTATAGACGGAGCACAAGTAAGTGCAAAAGTCTTAAAGCACCTTAAAGGTGACAAGGTTATTGTTTTCAAAAAGAAAAGACGTAAAGGTTACCGTGTTAAAAATGGACACAGACAA